>CAYMXF010000153.1:1947-7762 GCA_964393935.1 uncultured Planctomycetaceae bacterium | reverse complement strand
ATGAAACTTGTCCATTGTGAATCCTGTCGATGGATCCCGACAAACTCCTCGCTGACCGCACGCGCAAAGTCGAATTCTCCGGTATCCGCAAGTTCTTTGAACTCGCCGGCCGGATCAAGGACCCTTGCGACCTTTCAATCGGCATGCCCGACTACGACGTCCCCGAGCCCGTCAAGGAGGCGGCCATTGCCGCCATCCGCGCCGGCAAGAACCGTTACACGCCCAGCGCCGGCCTGCCCGAACTCCGCGAACGCGTGACCGCCGAGATCCGCGCGGCTTACGGCGGCGATCCCTCCGTCTTGATTACCTCCGGCGTCTCCGGCGGACTCGTCCTCGCCCTCCTCTCCGTCGTGAACCCCGGCGACGAGGTCGTCTTCTGCGATCCCTATTTCGTCTCTTATCTCCAATTGGTCAACATGGTCGAAGGGCGGCCCGTCCCCGTGCCCTCCTATCCGGATTTTGTGTTCCGCCCCCAGGCCATCGAAGCCGCCATCACGCCGCGAACCAAGGCGCTCATGATCAACTCGCCCGGCAATCCCACCGGCCGCGTCATGACGAAGGCGGAAGTGGAAGCCGCGGCACGCATCGCTCGCGAGAAAAACATCCTCCTCATCTCCGATGAAATCTACGACAAGCTCTGCTACGACGAACCGACTCCCTGTCCGCTCCCCCTCGCGCAGCAGAACACGCTCCTCCTCCGCGGGTTCGGCAAGACCTACGGCATGACCGGCTGGCGTATGGGTTACGCGGCGGGCCCGGCGTGGCTCATTAGCGAGATGACGAAGCTGCATCAATACACTTATGTATGCGCCCCTTCCATGGCGCAGGTCGCGACGCTAACCGCGCTGGACACGGACGTATCCGGCCACTGCCGCGATTACGCCAAAAAGCGTGACTTGATCTGCGATCTGCTCAAGCCCTGCTTCGATTTCATTCGCCCTACCGGCGGCTTCTATGTCTTCCCCAAGGCCCCGGCGAGCTTTGCAGGTGCGACGCAGTTTTGCGAGGCAGCTCTAAACGAAGGCGTCATCGTCATCCCCGGCAACGTGTTCTCGGGCGTGGATACGCACTTTCGCGTTAGCTATGGAACCACGGACGAAAAAATCCGCCGCGGCTGCGACGCCCTCTGCAAACTGGCGCGAAGCGGACCGCCCTAATCGAATTGACCTCCCACGCATCGGTCTCTACAGTCTAAAGGCCGAATGTCCCCTAAAAACGATCCTACCTCACGGCCACGCTTCTCTGATGCAATCCTCGCTAGTGCGAGAATCCTTTCCTTCCCTGGTGCGAGAATCCTTTCTCGCACCTTGATCGCCATCTCACTCGTTGCCTTACTTTCAGGTTGCCCACCGACGGCAAACAAGACCGCAAACCCCGCGCCGGGTCTCGATCCCACCGATAACCCCCTTTCCGTCGGGCGAGGCTCCGCCGCAGGCACGTCGATCTTCGACCGGCCGCTGACCCGCCTCGTCGTCGAGTTCAAAGTTCATCGTTTCTCGGCTCCGCGCGGCGCGTTCACCGGCGACGCCGAAATCTGGAAAAAGGTCACGGGGCCGTTGCCCACCGCCGCGATGGCACAACAATTGGCCGACAACGGCTTCCGCGCCGCCGTCGGACGCGAATCCGACCGCCCGCAGTTACTGGCGACATTGGATGCCCTTCAAGAAAAAGGCGACCTCCGCGGGGTACCCGATCAAGCCTTGCCCGACGCCAACAAGCTGATCGAATTGGACCTCGGCCCTTGCGAGCCTCGCCTTGCCTTGTTTTACCATGACCCGCGGGGGCGGCTCCGCGGCCTGGACTTTGAAGATGCCAAGGCCAAATTACTTCTGACCTTCGAAATGCGAACGAGCAACTTGCACGAGGTGACGCTCAAAGTCATCCCGGCCCTCGAGGAACCGCCGGGCCCCCCGCGATGGGTGTTGACTCCCGAAGGCACCGCCCAACAAGTTCCCGAAGAGCGCCGCCATGTCTTCAGCGACGTCGCCCTGAGCGCGCAAGTCCCGGAGGGCGGCTTTCTCCTTCTCGGCGCAAGCGACATCGTGTACGATCTACCCTATCTGGGACGGCCGTTCTTTTTGGAGCAGGATGCTAAAGGAGCCAAGGACGCCGGCGGACAACCGGCCTGGCGGGAAAGCATTTACATCATCAGCCCGATCATCCGCTCGCTGACCGACCACGGCAACGCGAGGACCGGTCGGCCGGGTTGAGCGGATCGCAGATAGCGCTATGATCACGTTGAACGATCAATTTTTCACCCATCTTTGCCAGAGCCTCGGCTTTATCTTCGTCGCCGTGGATCGCGACTTGAAGATCGTCTTCTGGAATCAAAAGGCGGCGGATTACTTCGGCCAAACAGCCGAGCAAATGATCGGCCGCAACGTTCTCGATATCCTCCAGGAGCCCGAGCGGGAGGAGGCCCGGCGGCTCTTCGACGCGGCGCTCTCCAGCAATACCTCCGGCGAGATGGAAATCCATTTTCAGCAAGGCGACGAACCGCGCAAGACCCTCGTCCTCATCGCCTCGCCGATCATCGACTCCGCCGGTCATTGCATCGGCGCGTCCGCGAGCATCCGCGACATCACCGAGCGACGACGGCTCTCCAAGGAACTGGCCAAGACCCGGCGCATGGCCTCGCTCGGCAAGATGGCCTCCGCGATCACGCACCATTTCAACAACATCCTCGGCGGCATGGTGACCAGCATCGACTGCGCCCTCCCCAGCGACAGCGCCCGCGAACTTCGCGGTACGTTGCGACTCCTGGCCCAGGCGATCGGCCGCGCCACCCGCATCACCAAGCAACTCTCCGCGTTTGCCGCATCCGAGAATCAACAAGACGAATGGAGCGAACTCGGGCCGGTCATGGATCGATTCATCCAGCGTCTTCAACGCCAAGCCGAGGCGGCCGGGATTATGCTCGTGACGCGGATCGACGCGATTCCATCCGGACCCTTTGAATCCAATCGCCTCATGTCTGTTTTGGAAAGCCTTGCGCAGAACGCGTTGGATGCGATGCCCGAAGGCGGCACGCTGACGATTGAAATGAAGCATCAGGATGACAGCGCCGTCATCGTCCTTTCAGACACCGGCTGCGGCATCCCCGAAGAATCGCTCGACCATCTCTTCGAGCCCTTCTTCACCACCAAGGGCGAACTCGGCGCTGAAGGCGTCAACATCGGCCTGGGCCTCGCCGCCGTCCACGGCCTCGTCACCGAAATGGGTGGAACGATTTCCATCACGTCAAAGGCCGGCACGGGCACCCAAGTCCGCCTCCGCTTCCCCCTCCGCCGCGAACAAGAAAAACTGGAGCCCGCGCCGGCCAAGGCAACCCCTGTACCGGCGACGTCAAATAACCAATGATCGCGCCGGTCTGGCCACTGACCACTATTCACTGACCACTGTTCTTAGAACGTCGTCCCAAACGAGAAATTGAAGACTTGCGTATCGTCCTCGCTGTCCTTGGCGATCGGGAACGCCAAGTCAAACGCAAGCGGGATCGGCCCGAAGTACTTGATGTAAATCCGCGCCCCCACGCCCACGCTCGCCCGCCAAGTCGTGATGCCGAAGTCCTTCTCGACGGTCCCCATGTCCAGGAACGTCACGCCGCGCACCGTCTGACCCACCACCGGAAACGAGTACTCCGCGTTGGTCAGCACCATGAAATCGCCGCCGACGCTGTCGTTGCGGATTCCGTCGCGCGGGCTGATCCCGCGAAACTCGAAACCACGGATCGAGCCGATGCCGCCCGCGTAAAACCGCTCGAAGACGGGCGCGTCGCCGAAGATTTGAGCGATCGTGCCGCCGAGTTGCAGAATGTGCTTCCGGTCGAACGTGTCCTTATACAGCGTGAAATAGTGCTCGTATTCGCCCGTCGCCTTACCGAAAAACCAGTCCCCGCCCAGCGCGCCGACCTGCTCCCACGAACCCTTGATCTTGTTCCCCGTGCTTGGCAGCCAAGCGCTATCCGTCCGATCGCGGATGAGCGTGCCCTTGAGCGACGTCAAGAAACTGTCGCCCTTGGCGTCCTCAATGTCCCTCGCCGATAGCCATTCCACGTCGCTGATCTTGATTTTCTCAAATCGCGCGGCCACCTCGGCGGCCCAGCCCTTGAGAATGCCCTCGCGGATGCGCTTGTCCAAGCTGGCGTAGAATCCGAGCCGTTGTTCGTCGTAATCGTCGCGCCCGCGCTCAAAGACGTAGACGCCCAGTCCCAATCCCAGGTCCTGATCGAGCAGGTACGGCTCGCGGAAATCGATCCGCCCGCGCGTCATCTCCGTGCCGGGTTCAAATTGTAGCCGTAGTGTCTGGCCCGCCCCGTGAAACGCCTTGCCCTTGAACAGTTCGCCGCCGGTTCGCGGCCAATCGAACAAGTCGAAATTTCGTTGCTCGATCGATATGGAGCCGACCAGGCCGCTGTTGCTGGTCACGCCGACGCCGAAGAGGATCGTCGCTGTCTCGGCCTCATTCACGTCCACCAACGCATCGCGTACCCCT
The DNA here is from genome assembly GCA_964393935.1 of uncultured Planctomycetaceae bacterium. Lineage (GTDB taxonomy): Bacteria > Planctomycetota > Phycisphaerae > UBA1845 > UTPLA1 > DATEMU01. Next base: position 3,268 of record CAYMXF010000153.1, on the reverse strand, counting down.
GGCGTCTCGCCCTGCGGCGTAATCGTCGCCTCGGAAAAAAGTCGCGTTTCCACGAGCCGCTGTTCGGCGGCCTTCGCGTCGACCGTGTTGTAAAGCTGCTCCGGATAAAATCGCAGTTCGCGCCGAATCACCTTGTCCTTCGTCCGCTCGTTGCCGCGGATGACGATCCGGCCAAATCGGTACTGCTCGCGCTCGGCGATCTGAATCGTCAAATTGACGTAGCCGTCTTGCTCGTCGAAAACGTGCGTCGTCGCCACCTCGGCGTAGATGTACCCCTCTCGTCCGTACTCCACGAGGATGCGGTCGCGATCGCCCTTGAGCACGTCGGCGTCGATCGGCTTGCCGATGGCCGATTGCATGACCGACGCGATCCGATCGTTGTCATAGATGCGGTTGCCGACGAACTGAATGTTCTTGATGATGTGCTGGAGCCCTTCCTCAATCTGGAAGATCAGCGTCAGATCGGACTGGTTTTCCGCCAGATCAATCCGGTAGCCCACCTGAGCGTTGAGATAGCCGCGATCGACATAGATTTTCTTGATCGTCGCCGCATCGCGTTCGGCCGTCTCATCGTCGAATGCACCGGTGCGAAAAAGCCAGATGTACGTGGCCGTCTCGATTTTCGACCGCAGCGTCAAATCGGTGTAAGCCGAGTTCCCCTCGAAAAGAATCTTGCGGACCTTGACCCGCGGACCCTCGGAAATGCGGAACAGAACGCGCTGCTCGTTCTTGAGCACGTTCGAATCGACCTCAACCGTGACGTGGTAGTAGCCCCCCTCCTTGTACTTCCGCTCGATCTGTTGCTTCGCCTGGTTGATCAAATATTCGCTGATCGGCGAACCCGTGGAAATCTCGATCTCCTTGAGCAGCTCCGCGGTCTTGTACTTTTCGTTCCCAACGAGATCGACGCCGGTGACGAACGGCCGCTCCTGCACGACGAACACGAGCACGAGCTTGCCGTCCTGCTCGCGCGCCTCGGCGTAAGGGCTGCCCTCGAATTTGCCCGTGCCGGCCAGTCGCGCGCAAGCCGCCGCGATCTCCTCGCGATTCCACACCGCGCTTGGCGCGATCCGCACGACCCCCTGGAGATAGGACGCGTCCACGCTGGAAAGGCCTTGAAACTCCACCCGGTCAATGACCCGACCTTCGGTTTGAACGGGAGTGGCAGGTCGCGCGTCGCCGGGTTGGAGCTGAAACAGCCCCATCGCGGAAGTGAGCGCGAGCGCAGTACAAACCGCGATGGCCAGCGTGCGTTTGAAATCAGGTGGACGAAACGTCCCTGTCTCTACCGCCATCCTGCCCCTTTGAGCTTGGGTGGTGT
>CAYMXF010000153.1:0-1847 GCA_964393935.1 uncultured Planctomycetaceae bacterium | reverse complement strand
CGAATGATCTTGGTGGCGATGGGGTGCGTCGGTTGCGTAGGAATTTCCTCCGTCTGCGCCGAGTCGTATGAAGAAGCGTTAAAAAAAATCAGCGAAAAAATGTCGCGCATGAAGTCCCTGTGCTACAAGCTGCACGCCACGACCGAATTCACCTCCCCGGGCATGAGCGCAAAGACGGAGAACGATCAGACCGTCGAAATCCTGCGCCAGGGCGAAAAGGCCCTGCTGAGGATCGACATCAAAGCCACGACCGTACAACAAATAGGCGCAGAGAAGCAGAAAAGCGAATCCACGACGTTGATGATTACGGACCGCGAATACACCTACACCTACACCGACGGCATGGGGCAGCGGAACGCCACCCGACAGAAGCTCGACCCGGCCAAGGCGATCAGTCCGCTTGATACGATGGGGCGCTTCAAGGAAATGGAAAAAGACTTCGCGATGAAGCGCTTGCCCGATGAGACCGTGAATGGAAAATCCTGCTATGTGATCGAGACATCTCCCAAGGATGCCGCCTCGGCGATGCCCACGATGCGTACGCGCTCCTATTTCGACAAGGCAACCGGAGTGAGCGTAAAGTCCGCGAGCTATGACAGCGACGGCAAGGTCGTGTTTTCATCGACCACGACCGACATCAAGATCGATCAGCCGATCTCTCCGGACCGATTCAAATTCAAGCCGCCCGAGGGCGTTCCGGTGGAGGAGATCACCCCCGAACCTGCGAAGCCATGATCGTTACGCATCCCTCTAACGTGGTGGCGGCATCGGCGGACGCCGCGCCGCGGGGCCGGAAAAGTTGCAGGAGGAGAACATGCTCAAGTGGATTCTGATCGGCGGCGCCGTCCTCGCGGGCCTCGTCGGCGTCGTCGCGATCATCGGGACCCTGTTGCCCAAGGGCCACGTCGCGTCGCGAAGCGTCCGACTCAGAACCGCCCGCTCGACCGTCTGGCAGCTCATCTCCAACTTCGCCGATCAAGCGTCGTAGCGAGCCGACATTACGAAAATCGAGCGCCGGCCCGACCAAAACGGCCACGAAGTATGGAACGAAGTCCGCTCCAACGGGAACATGCCCCTGGAAACGATCGAATCAGTGCCCCACCAAAAACTCGTGCGCAAAATCGCCGACCCCAAGATGCCCTTCGGCGGGACCTGGACGTTCGAGTTGGCCGATTCCGACGGCGGCGGTTGTGTCCTCACCGTCACGGAAAACGGAGAAGTCTACAACGTCATCTTCCGCGCCGTCTCCAAGCTCTTCGACATGCGAGCGACGATCGACGCCTACCTAAAGGCAATGGGCAAAAAACTGGGCGAGGACATTCAACTGATGGATTAGCCGACTTTGCAACTCAAGCGACACGCCGGCGTTGACTCACGGGGGCCTTTCGGCTAAACTTATCCGTTCAGAGCCGACTGGAGAACGTCATGACCGCCGCAACACCGCTTCGGCACCCTCTCACCCGCATCGCCTGTTACTACCGTCCGATCCTCTTGACCGCCGCGGCCCTCGTGATCCTCTGCGTCTTCTGGTTTGCCTCTCGCTATCCGCAACTTCTGACCAAGGCGTCCCACGTCGGTCAGGCCCTGCCCAGCATGGCCTACAGCAGCGAGGTCCTCCCCGTCACATCCCGGCCGATCTAGTGCTACTACCATCAGTTCATCCTGATTGGCGCAGGGCAAGAATCAAGCTAAAGTCGGCGGACGGAAAAAAAAACAAGGGCGCACTATGTGGCTCGTTCGCGGCGCATTGAGAAACCCGTACTTTATCATCGTGTTGGCCCTGGCTGTGGCCATCATCGGGATTACGTCCGCCCTGCGCCTGCCGACTGACATTCTGCCGTTGTTCA
>CAYMXF010000152.1:0-7804 GCA_964393935.1 uncultured Planctomycetaceae bacterium | reverse complement strand
GGGTTGGTACTGGTATCATTTGCTCTCGTTTGTGCGACGCCGGCGTCAGAACCCCCGGCCGCAAGGCCGGGCCGGGCAGCGCTGCCGCGCGAGACGACCGTTGATTCCCAACGAAGCGTCTCCCAGCACGCCCTCGCGGGCGTGGTTCTGATCGGCCTCACGCTCGGCACGGTGCTGCTACACCAAACAGTACCAGACCCTCTACTGAAACCACTGGTTACGCGCGGGCCCAGCCGATTTGGGCGACGGCGGGGATGCGGAGGACGTCGCCGCAGCGGAATTGTTCGACAGCCGAGGCGACCTCCGCGGCGATGGCTTCACGCTGCGCGGCAGTGAGCCCGTCATAGACCGACCGAAGGCTGCTGCCCATCTGGTAGGTCATCTCCCAATACTCGCGACCGCTGCGGGCGACGAAGGCCAGCGGCACGGGCTCGACGCGGATGTTGGAGAACCCGGCGGCGGCGAGGGCCTCTTCGAGTTGGCCGGGGTCGGAGAGCTGCAACATGCAGGGTTTCGTCGAATCGAGCGGCGGGAGTTGGACTTGGCGGTTCAATGCGACGTTCACGGCGGCGAAGCCGGGGCTGCCTTTTTGCGGCGTCCAGGTGGACATGGCGAAGCGACCGCCGGGCTTGAGCCATGCGCGGACGCGGCGGAGGACGGTTACAACGTCGGGGCAGAAGATGAATGACCATCGGCCGCAGATCGCGTCGAAGGACGCCGGAGGGAAATCGATCTCTTCCACGGCCGCGATCTTGAAGTCCATGTTGGAGAGGGCGAGGCTCTTGGCTCGCGATGAAGCGGTGTCGATCATCTCCGCGGCCGGGTCGATGGCCAGGACGCGACCGGCGGGGCCGATTTTCTGCGCCAGGGCGACGGCCGGATCGCCGATGCCGCAGCCGACGTCGAGGACGCGGTCGCCGGGCGACAATTCCAGGGCGTCCACCAGGCGGAGCGTCATCGGCCAACTAAAGGCGACGATATGTGCTTCCCAGCGCCGCCAGCCGGGCGCGGCGGCGGACCAGTCTTTGATGATGCGTTGGCGAAGGGCGTCGGCGTCGTTCATTCCGCCAGTGTATCACCGAATCAAGGCGTGCATACGCCGGCGCTACACGTACTAGTGGGCGGGCACTCGCAGCCGTCGGCGTTGATGCCGTTGCAGTTCGTGTATCCTCCGATGCACGCCCCCACCTGGCAGATTCCGCCGGAGCAGGTGGCCATGGCGTTCGGCAAGGAGCAGACGTTTCCGCAGGCCCCGCAGTTTTGGGAATCGGTCGTGATGTTGATCTCACAGCCGTTGGCGTTGTTGCCGTCGCAATTTCTGAAGCTGCCGACGCAATTGATCCCGCAGATGCCACCGGTGCAGACCGGGGATGCATTGGGCGCGCCCGGGCAGACGAGGCCGCAACCGCCGCAATTGCTCGTCGAGTTCAGCGACGTTTCGCAGCCGTCGTTGGGATTCCCGTTGCAATCGCCGAATCCCGGATTGCAGGAGTACGTGCAGACGCCGTTGACACAGGTGCGGATCGTATTGGGCCTGAATGCGCAGATCAGGCCGCAGTTTCCGCAGTTATTCACGTCGGTTTGCACGAAGACCTCACAACCGTCCGCTTGGTTGTTGTTGCAGTCGACGTAGCCCGGGTTGCATAAATATTGACATACGCCGTTCACGCAGCTCGCCGACATGTTCGGCGGCGGGGTGCAAATGTTGCCACACAACCCGCAGTTGTTCGGATCGATCTGGGTGTTGACGCAAACGCCGCCGCACGACGTCTGACCGGTTGGACAGCCCGCAAAGTTCGCCCAGGCGATGGACGACGTGAAGTTCGCGCCGGGGTTGGTCAGGATTTGGCCATAGTTGTTCCCGCTCGCGATGTCGAAATCCGCCGTGCTGTTGTTTTCGGCGACGTTGCGGACGATGAGGTTCGATATGCCCGTCACATAGATGCCGCGACCGTTATCCAGGCAGACGTTGCCGTCCACATAGCTCTTGTTGCCGCTGACGCGGATGCCGGCCTCGCCGGTGTTTTGCCAGACCAAACATCCGGTGACCATCGACGATCCGCCCAGGTGGATGCCGATGCTGCCGTTCTCGCTCACCTGGACGTTCTGCACGACGACGTGGGTGGCCTGCCCCGTTTCGATGCCGCGGACGCCCCACCCACGGATTCTACCGTTGCGGATGGAGATGTTTTTGTAGCCGGGGTCGATCTCGATCCCGGCGCCGCCATTGCCTCCCGCACCGCGAAGCGTAAAGCCCAGCAGGTCGATGCTCACTTCGTTGGAGTCGACCAGGATGCCGATTTCCCCGGCCTGGGTACTGACCACGTCGGCGATCAGGTAATAAGAGCCGGGTTGGGTGATGTGGTGCTTGGACGTTCCCTGTCCGGGCAGGTTGTTCACCGCGGTTCGCGGCTCGACCTCGGCCAGCGGCTTAAGCGTCGGGCCGACGGGACCGACCGGCGGGTTGAGATCACCGGCACGGGTCGCGGCACAGAGGGCTAAGAAAAGTCCCCCTCCCAGACACAACTTGGTTATCGTGATCCTTGGGACCATGTGAGTGCTCCTTGTGATGATGACGCCACAACCTTTGGCCGTGCGGATGCAATCTGCCAACCGGCAGAAAACGCCATGCTTTGGGCGACGCCGGCCATTGGATGAATGGAATTTCCGATCCGTCCGCTATTCTACCATTCTCCTAGGCTGTGATTCAAGGCGAACCCCCCACCATAACTGCCCAAGGCATCGGCAGACACTTTCCGTCGTCTACCGCTAGGCGCGTCCTAGGGTTATCGCCGATATCACAGGGTTGGCGCGCTCTTCTTGCGAGCGCGGTGGCCTGCAAAAATTGCTGTTTTTTCACTGCTCCCTCGATTTGGGGGCTCGAACCGCTTGCGATGGCATCGCGTAAATGGGTAGGATGGTTGGGGTACGGCGCGGCGTCAGGATCCCTACCTTGCTGCCACCGCGGTTTTGCGGACGATCGCTCGGGGAGAGAGGCGCTTGCTTGTCTTGTCGCGGTCAACCCCGGGTCGGCTTCACACGGAGGTGAGCCTCATGTCCAGTATCATTGGTTCCAAAGACCTCGGATTAACGTCGGATTCCATCCGAATTACCCGCCGCTCGCGCTCCGAGCAGCGCCAGCACTGGTCCAGCCCTTACGCGGCCAAGCGAGTCCATCTCGTCGGCATCGGCGGGTGCGGGATGAGCGGGTTGGCCGGAGTGCTGCTGCGATGCGGCGCGCTGGTGACCGGTTCGGACCGCTCCGCTTTCAAGACGCAGACCCGTCTGGAGGAGTTGGGGGCCTCGATCACGATCGGCCATGCCCCGTTCAACGTCCCGTCCGACTGCGACTTGGTCGTCTATTCCGCCGCGATCCGTGATGACAACCCGGAGATGGCCGAGGCCAAGCGCCGCGGCACCCCGCGGATGAAATACGCCCAGATGCTCGGTGAGGTCATGCGCCTGCGCACCGGCATCGCCGTCGCGGGCACGCACGGCAAGAGCACAACGACCGCCCTGGTCGCCTTCATCCTGCGGCAGGCCAAGGCCGACCCCTCGTTCGTCGTCGGGGCGGATGTCGAGCAGCTCGACGGCGGCTCCGGCGTTGGGGACGGATCGCACTTCGTCGTCGAGGCCTGCGAGTTTGACCGGTCCTTCCTGAATTTGCTCCCGCGATACGCGACGATCCTGAACATCGAGGAAGATCATCTCGATTGTTTCCCGGATTTGAATTCGATCACTGAGGCGTTCAAGGCTTTCGCCGCCCTCGTTCCGCCTGACGGCGTCGTCATCGCCAACGGAGAAGACGCGGTCGTACAAAAAGCCGTGCGTCATGCCCGTGGCAAGGTCGAGACGTTCGGGACCACCCCTGGCCGGACCTGGCAGGCCGTGAGCATCACGCACGAGTTGGGTTGTTATCGCTTCGACGTCCTGCACGACGGCGAGTTTCATCTTCGCGCGTCGTTGGACAATTTGCCGGGTCATCACCAAGTGATGAATGTCCTGGCCGCGACGGCATTGGCCCATCACGCGGGAATCCCGGTCGAATCCGTCGCCGCGTCGTTATCGAAATTCGCGGGCGCCGATCGAAGGCTGGCGAAGCGCGGCGACGTCGGCGGTATCCTGCTGCTCGATGATTACGGCCACCATCCGACGGAAATTCAGGCGACGCTGCGGGCCGTCCGCGAGCGTTATCCCGGCCGGCGGCTGTGGCTGATCTTCCAGCCGCACCAGCACTCGCGGACGCGGTTCTTGTTGAACGACTTCGCCAAGAGCTTCGGCCAGGCCGACCACCTGTTGGTGCCGGACATTTATTTCGTCCGCGACAGCGCGGCCGAGCGGAATGCGATATCGAGCAGTCATCTGGTCGAGCGCGTTCGGGCGAACGGAGGCGACGCCCTTTACCTGCCGAGCCACGAAGAGATCGTCGAGCACATCGTGTCCCACGCCTCGGACGGGGACATCGTTTTGACCATGGGAGCGGGAGACGTTTGGAAGATCGCCGATGAACTTGTTCGACGACTTGGATGACGGCGTTTGCCGGCGGGACGTGCCGCTCGCGCCGCTGACGTGGTTCCGCCTGGGCGGCCCTGCGGACTATCTCCTCGCGCCGAAATCGGATGAACAGCTTGCCACGATGATCCGCCGATGCCGCGAGAGCGGCCTGCCGGTGCGGTTCCTAGGCATGGGGGCTAACGTGATCGTCCCCGACGAGGGAGTCAGCGGAGCGGTCGTTCGGCTGGACGCCGACGCCTTTACCAAGACCTTGACCGACGGCTCAAGCGTGATCGCCGGAGCGGGCGTCGACCTGACCAAGCTCGTCCGCAAGGTGGTGCGCGACGGTCTGGCCGGGCTGGAAAACATCGCCGGCATCCCCGGCACCGTCGGCGGCGGCATCTGTATGAACTGCGGCGGACGTTACGGCGAGATCGGCACAGCGGTGAAAAAAATCCGCGTGATCGGTTCGGACGGCCGGACCTACGAACGCGACCACGACGATTTGGAGTTCGGCTATCGGCACTGCACGCTGGGGAGCGATTGCATCGTCTCCGCCGAGTTCGCGCTGGAGGAGATGGACCGGGCCGAACTCGAAATGCGCTTCCGCGAAATCTATCTTTATAAACAAAATACCCAGCCGCCGCTTGGCGCCCAAAGCGTCGGGTGCATCTTCCGGAATCCGACGGGCCGCTCGGCGGGCGAGATCATCGATGGGGCGGGCCTCAAGGGCCTCCGGCTGGGCAGCGCTTATGTTTCGGAAAGGCACGCGAATTTCGTCCTGGCCGACCCCGGAGGCCGGGCGACGGACGTGATTGAGCTGATCCGCCTTGTCGGACAGCGTGTGGAAGACCATTGCGGCATCCGTTTGGAGCCGGAAGTCAAGATATGGTGACGGCGTGACGAAGTATCAGCAGCGGTCTTGCGCGGCCCCTACACACCGCACGGCGGGCCGGTGTTCGCCGATTATCCGCTGCCTCACAGGGAGGTGACTCGTGATTCTGACAACGACACGGTTTGACGCCAGCAGGATGATGCGGCCGGCGGCGATGCAAAAGCTCGCCATCACCGTGCTCTCCGGCGGGCCGAGCAACGAACGGGAGATCAGCCTGGAGAGCGGCAAGGCGGTGGCCGCCGCGCTGCGGAGCTTGGGGCATGACGTCGTCGTCGCGGACGTCGGCCCGAACGATTTCAAGGGATTAGCCCGGCAGGTGGACTGCGTGTTCGTCGTGCTGCACGGCCCGTTCGGCGAGGACGGCGAGGTGCAGAAGGTGCTGGAACGCCGCGGCCTGGCCTATGGCGGCTCGGGACCGGAGGCCTGCGCCGTCGCGATGAATAAATACCTTTCCAAAAAGAAGTTCATCGAGTTGGGCCTGCCGACGCCGCGGTACGCGGTGGCGACGCGGGGGGCGACCGGCGAGGGCGACGAGCAATCCGTCCGCGAGGCGATGGCCTCTTGGAGCCTGCCGGTCGTCGTGAAGCCGATCAAGGAAGGCAGCAGCCTCAATTGTCACATCGTTCGTGACTTCGAGCGGTTCCGCCCGGCGATTGATTCGGTGCTGAAAATCTACGGCGATTGCATCGTCGAAGAATTCATCCCCGGCATGGAAATCACCGTCGGCATCCTGGGTGACAAGGCCCTGCCGCCGATCGAGATCCGCACCAAGCGGGATTTCTACAACTATGAAGCCAAATACAAGGACGATGACACGCAGTACCTCTTCGACATCGACCTGCCGCCGGGCTTGCTCGCGCGGATCGAGGCCATGAGCCTCAAGGCCCACGAGGGCCTCGGCTGTCGCGATTTTTCGCGCGTCGATTGGCGCGTGGACCCTCAAACGGGAGAAGCGTATATTCTGGAAGTCAACGTGATCCCCGGCATGACCTCGCACTCGCTCGTGCCCAAGGCGGCCGCGAAGGCGGGACTGGCCATGCCGCAACTGTGTCAGTTCATCGTCGACGCCGCCGTCAAGCGGATGTTCGCGAGGCCCTAAGAGATTTAAGATTTCAGATTTTAAATTTGAGAATCGCCGTCTCAACTGTGCTCAAACGCAAGGATAAATCCAAGTTTCGCGGCCCATCCGCCTTCGGCGCCTTCATGGCGCGGCTCCAGGAAGGTCTGACGGGCTTCATCCGTTCGCGCCGGCGCTCCGTTTGGAGGGCCGTCGCGTTGGGTCTAAGTCTATCGGTCGTCATCGTCGGTCTGATCCGCCTGAACGATTACGTTCATCGAATGAAGACCTACGACGTGGCGCTCGCGCTCGAGTGGACGGACCTGCCGGATTGGTTGAGGACGCCCGACAACCGGCACGTGCTGGACAGCCTCGTCCGCGTCGTCGACCTGAAACCGTCGGATCGGCTGCTCGATCCGCATCTGGCCGAGCGGATTGGTTCGGCGCTCACCGCGCCGGAGGTGGGATGGGTGCGGTCGGTCGATCGCGTTCGGATCGAGCCGACCGGCGTCGTGGCGATCCGGTGCCGGTTCCGCCGCCCGACGGCGTGGGTGCGTCACGGTAAATACTGTTACCTGGTGAACGAGGAAGGCGTGCGTCTGCCCGGCTGCTATGAAGTCGAGGATTGCCGCGCCGGCGCGCTCTTGATGATTGACGGCGTCGCCGTCGCGCCGCCCGCGGTGGGCCGGCCCTGGCCCGGCGCCGACTTGGCCTCGGGCCTGCGCTTGTCCGCGATGCTGGTCGACAAACCTTTCCGGCATCAGATCGGCAGCATCAACGTCGCCAATCACCAGGGTCGCCGCGATCGCAGCCGGCCGCACATCGAGTTGGCCACCGATCGCAAGGGCTCGCGGATCTGGTGGGGCCGACCGCCGGAGGAAGATTACGGGACCGAGATCACGGCATCGCAGAAGCTCCTGTTGCTCGAAACGATTTACCGCCAGTGGGGCCGGATCGACATGAACCGTTCCTACGTGAACATCATGACCTGGCCCGACCGCGTGGCCATGCCCGCCCTGATGCAATCCTCCGCCCAAGGCCGCCTGCTCCGCGGCTGAAGTCAAAATATCGAATAGCGAATGGCGAATAGCGAAAGGGGCCGCGAGCGCCGCGCAAGATTGCCGATGGTTTTCCTCACTTCGGACGGCCAACGTTCGCTCTGATTCTTTGTACTTTTCCCGTATGATGGCCGCATGAACTTCTGACCCGACGGCCCATTGTGGACGGGGGCGGCGCTGGAAGCGACCGAGTCTCCCAACGCAAGTTGGCATATCAGAATAAGGAAATACCCATGTTCAGACGCAAACCACAAGAAAGACGCTGCTTCCTTCTATCGCTCGCCGCCATTCTGGTCGTCT
>CAYMXF010000151.1:5054-7804 GCA_964393935.1 uncultured Planctomycetaceae bacterium | reverse complement strand
ACGAGCGAGGGCAGGTGCTCGCTCATGTAGACCTCGTTGACCTCGCCCTTGGTCGGCGAGCTGTCGCGGGCGTCGTACATCGCCAGCTTGATCGTGCCTCGGACGCAATAGAAATGGTCGGTCTGGAGCTTGTGATAGTGCCACGCCTTGACCACGCCGGGGAAGGTCGTCGTGAAATAGACCTGGCCGAACTTCTCGAACCAGGGATCGTCGGCGCGGATGATCTCGCCGAGCCGGCCGCGTTCGTCGGGCAGGACGCGAGCGCGTCGTGCGCGGACGCCGTCGATAATCGCTTTGCGGCCACGGACGAGCAGGGCCTCGTCGGCGAAGACGGTCTTAAGCGGTGGGAGGTCGGACTTATTGATCGACATCGAGTGACTGTTCCGTAAAAAGCAGGTGAGTTCTAAGTCCGGGCCAATGTCGCGTCAAGCGTAAATTACGAATGACGAATGATGAATGACGAAACTCGCAAAGCGGCTGCGCCTCTTCTTTCGTCATTCGTAATTTGTAATTCGTCATTTCCCCGGCAATCGGCCGAAGCGGTCGAGTTGGTGGAGCGCGGCGCGGAAGTCTTTGGGCAAGTCGGCCTCGAAACTCAGCGGTTGATGCGTTGTCGGATGCTCAAAAACAAGTCGTAGGACGTGCAGCGTCGGGCGGTCGGTGATGGGGTATTCCGGGCGGCGATGGCTCCGACGGTAGCCAGCCTTAAAGGACGAGAGCATGAGCGACTGACCGCCGGCGTGGGGCAAATCGACGACGAGGGGCAATCCGGCGGCGGGCAAGTGGGCACGAACTTGATTGGGTTGCGCCGAGCGCGGTGTACATTCCAACAGGGCAAAGCCGACGAAGGTGTCGCGGACGCGCCACTGCGTGAGAGCAGGTATGTTTCCGCCGGGGTGGGCTTGAAGCAGTTCTTCTCCGCGAGGATTTGGACGTAACGGCGTGTCGATTTGGCCGGACGTCGCCAAGACGTGCGCCCGAACCAGCGCGAGGCAAACCTGCGCGAGCTGGCCATCGGCGGTCTGGGAGTGAAGGGCATCCAGCGCCGCGGCGTTGCGGACAAAGATTGCCAATCCGCTAATGGTCGGGTCGAGATGATAAAGAGTTGTCGCCGGTTCATCAGGCGATAATTGGCCCGTCCGGCGAAGCTGCGTCTCCACGGAAGGCTCGTTTTCTAACGTCGCACAGAGCGAGACGACCGGCGGCTTGTTGACGACGATGAGGTCGGCGTCGTCATGGAGCACCTCGGCCATGAGCGAGCCCTTGCGACGGTAGGGCTGTCCCGGCGCGCCGGGATCGAAGCGCGTGTAGTCGTTGTGGTAATACTTGGGCTTCGGCATTTCCGGTGATTGTACAAGACCGGCGAGAAATCCGCTCTGTTCGTCAGGGGTTGCCGTTTGGCTCGGTCGGGACGATGGGAATGACGAACACGTCGCGGAGTTCGCCGACGTCGACGAGCGGCTGCACGGTCAGGTTGTAGACCAGCCGCTTATGGGGGTTTTCAACGATCTCGGTGATCTTCCCGACGGTCATCGGCACGGGCAGGCCGAGTTGACCGGGAGCGGTGACGACCAGATCGCCGACTCGGATACGGGGGTCTTTGACGTCGGACTCGGCGGCTTCGTCCGCTTGGACATAGCGGGATTCGACGTTTTCGATGGCCATCTGCCCACGGCCGGCCCCGCGGACGCTGCACGCGTAGTCGATCAATTGGACGCGGCTTTTGCGAACGTGGGCGATCCGCACCTCGACGCGGGGGCTGTCGACGTCGGAAAGAAGCTGCACACGCGACATGTAGGGGCTGACTTGCTCGACGGTGCCGAGGAGGCATTGCCGCGCGAGGACCGCTTGGCCCTCGTCGACGCTGCTGGCCCGGCCGCGATTGAGAAAGAGCCGCGAGGCGACCCAATCGCGCCGGTTCACGCCGCGCGACGAACCCCGGGCGACGAGAAGCGAATCCCGCCAGAGGGCGACGTCGCGGGCGACGATCTTGGCGTCGAGCAGTGGGATCGCGGGGGGGAGTTGGTGATCTCGTAGGGCGCGGAGGCGGTCGTTTTCTTCGCGAAGTTGCGCGGCGTAGGCCTGTTCAGAGGCGAGTTCGCGGAGCAGGGCGTCGGCATCGGGATCGGCGTAGGGGGAAGGATCGGTGCGTTGAAGCGGCTGAACGGCTCGGCGGGCTGCCGAATGAAGCAAGTCCTGTGCGGGAACGAGGAGCTGCGCGACGTGCTTGACGGAGTTGGACCACTCCGGCGGCAAGAACAGTGCGAGCGCCGAGAGGATGAGAAGCAGTGCGAAGACTCCACCTCGCGTCGGGCGGAAGCGATTCAAGGCCATGGCGGTATCTTAACGAGGACCTGAAGAAACGCCTGCTGGTGAAGACGGCGCATTACATCTTCGCACGAGCGGTCCATCGAGATAGAATCTCCGTCAATGAGAATTCGCAGGAAGTGGCTGGATTACCTGCAATACTTGGCGGTGCGGCTGGTGGCCATGATGCTCGCCGTCTTTCCGCTGGAGGCGAGCCTGCGTGTCATGCGCCGGCTCGGTTGGCTTTGGTTTACCCTGCCGCATGCGATTCCAGGCCGGTCGAAGGTGCTCCTGAAGTTCCGCGAACACAGAAATAGGGCCGAGGGGCATATCCGCCTGGCGTTTCCGGAACTGAGCGACCGACGGGTGTCGGGGATGGCGCTGGCGTCGATGCAGAACCTGGCGATGCTCGGCGTAGAGGTGCTCCAGACGCCGCGGATGAT
>CAYMXF010000151.1:1614-4954 GCA_964393935.1 uncultured Planctomycetaceae bacterium | reverse complement strand
GCCGACCAGAACGCGGGTAGCAAGGGCTTGTTCGTCGATTTCTTCGGGCGCAAGGCGTCGACGTACAAGTCGATCGGCCTGCTTGCGATGGAGCACGAGGTCCCGATCATCGTCGGCTGCGCACGGCGGACCGATGTCGGGTATCAATACGAGTTGTGCGTGAACCGGATCATCCGGCCGGAGGAATGGCGAGACCGGGACGATCCCCTGATGTGGATCACGCAGGAATATTCGCGGGCGATGGAGGAGTTCATCCGCGTGGCGCCGGAGCAGTATTTGTGGATTCACCGGCGATGGAAGAGCCGGCCGAAGGAGGAAAGACTCAGTGAAGAAGGAAGAAGGGGAGCGGAAGAGGCTATTACGGCGGATTTAGGCGTGGGGGACTAGTGAGGAATAAACATGGCGGATGAGGATCGGATAGAGAAACTACGGAGGATGGCGGAGGCGGACCCCAGCGACGAAATGGCGCATTTTTCGCTCGGCGGGGCGCTGTTAGAGGCGGGACGAGCGCAAGAGGCGGGTCCGTACCTCCAGCGCGTCATCGCGCTGAATAGCCAGAGTTCCAAGGCTTATGAGCTGCTCGGCAAGGCGCAGATCGCGACGGGCCATCGTGACTTGGCCGTTCGCACGCTGACGGACGGATACCGCGTCGCCCATCGCAAGGGCGACATGATGCCGATGCAGGCGATGGAGCAACTACTCAAGGAGTTGGGTGCCCAACCGCCGAGCGTGGCGGAGAAAAAGGAGACGCCGACCGGCGCGGCGGCCGGTGGCGGGGGATTCACCTGCCGACGGTGCGGAGGCGGGGGGCCGAAGCTGAAAGAGCGGCCCTTCAAGGGTGAACTTGGCGAGAAGATCCTCGCGACGGTTTGCGAGTCGTGCTGGAAAGAGTGGGTGGGCATGGGGACGAAGGTGATCAACGAACTGCGGCTGCCGATGTTCGATCCTCAGGCGCAGGAAATGTACGACAAGCACATGAAAGAGTTTTTGCTGATCGAGTAATGTGCGAGAGGTTCGCGTTTCTTCATGCAATTATTGATTACCAAGATTCGCGCCGGCGGCATGGGGCGATGGGCCGTCATGGGCTTGGGGATCGCGCTTGATGAATGACATGGCGGCCGCGGCGGCATGAAGAAGCAGCGCGCGGACGGAGCCGCGACGAAAGGCTCGGCCGACACGGCATAGCTCCACGGCTTGGGAGTAATCGCTTTCCCTGAAAGCCGCGCGGGCCGCGACGAAGAAGACTCTCGCGAGGCGTCGCCCGGCGGCTTGCCGATTCAAAGTATCTTTGTTGTTTTCATAAAACCGAAGGAGCATTCGAGCACGGATCGCGAGGTTTCGCGACATGGCGGACTTGCTAAGACGGTCGTCGTGGAGCCGCCGCTTGGCCAGGGGCTCTTCGATGAGGCCGAAGGATTCGGTCAGACTTAGACGCAGCCACAGATCGTAGTCCTCGCAGACAGGCAAGGAGGCATCGAACCCGCCGGCGCTGGTCAGCAGTTCCTTACGACAAACGACCGTGGGCACATCGACGAAGCAGCTCTTAAAGAGTTTTTCGGTAATGCGGCCGGAGTGGCGCGGTTTGGCCCTACCGGTGACCGTACGACCCTTGGAGTCGATGGGCCACATCGGGCCGTAGAAGATCGAGACGGCGGGGTTTTCGCGGAGGGCTGTTACGCAGCGTTCGAGCTTGGTCGGCATCCAGAGATCGTCGCTATCGAGAAATGCGACAAGATCGGCGGACGCCTCGGCGATGCCGCGATTTCGCGCGGCGGCGGGGCCTTGTCGCATTTGACGGACGATGCGCGGCTGCGACGGATGATTCGCGACGGCCTCGGCCATCGGCGGCGTCGAGCCATCGTCCACCACGATGACTTCATAGTCGCGAAAGGTCTGCGCGGCCACGGAATCCAGCGCTTCGCGGAGAAGGTCGGCGCGGTTGTAAGTCGGGATGATGATACTGACGGCCGGCTTCTTCATTGCTCTTTCGGCCTCGGCGAGGCGCGGATCGTTTGGCGCGGTCGTCTTCGTGCGCACGCGGGATAGTGGTATTCGGAAGCCGCTGATCGGTCAAGGGGGCCGTGCGATCAACCCTCGCCGTTGCTTGAAAATGGAAAAATCTTCGGCCCGGCGATCTTCAGGTAGTCGGCCGTTTGCATAATAATCGAATCGGTCAGACTGCCGGCGTTGAAGGCGATCCGCTCGTTTTTGGCGATCGATTCATCGACAAAAAGATCGAACGGCAGGATGGGCCGGCCGAAGGGCGGCACCGACCCGGGGACGAGGCCGGTCAGCTCGGCAAGTTCCTGCGGCGTGGCAAAGCGAATTTTCTTGATGCCGAAGCGCGTCTTGAGAGCGGACGAATCAAGTTTGAGCGCGGCGCTGAGCACGAAGAGCCGAAAGTTGTCGCCGGTTTTGACGAGCAGGGCCTTGCCGCCGATGCGGACGTCTTCTCCGCGGGCCTTCGCGGATTCTTCAGAGGTATAGGTGGGCTCGTGGTGCACGGCTCGATAGGAGATTCCGGCGCCGTCAAGTGCCTGACAGATGGATTGGAAGATGGGCGAAGGAGTCATTTTTTTGGCAGGCGAATCCGTTTTATTCTTCGCAGGCCCAGCCTGAGACGCAGGGCTTCCGTGACGTAGCCGAGGAGGCGGACGTGATAATACGCGACCATGTGCGGCAGCGTTAGGAGTGTCTCGCCGAGTGTCTTCGCTTTGCGGAAGAGGTCGTTGTAGATGAGCGCCGCGATCGTGGTCACCAAGAATGCCGCCGGGACCAACGCGAGCCGCTGATTGAACAAGGCCAAGGGGAGCGTTAGGTACGTGAGTCCTAGCGGTATGACGTCGAGGCGCGGCGGCCGGCAATACTTGTAGACAAGATGGGCCGCCGAGCCGCCGCCGAGGTAGGCCTGACGGAAGAAGGACTTGCGCGTATAGTAGTGCTCGTGCAGAACGCGGGCCTCCGGGATGATAAGCTGTTTGAAACCGGCGGCGCGGAGTTGGAGGTAGAGGCCCTCCTCGTCGCAGCCGCCGGACGTCGAGACATCGGGCACGCCGTCGGCCATCATCGCCTGAAAGCGGCGGTCCTCGTCCCACAGGTATGCGAGTAAAGGTTCTCGTCGAACGGCCATGTTGCCGCCGACGAGGCGCGGGGCCGGACCGGCGCCGTGAACACGGTTGGTGCCCTTGAATGCCATTTCGTAGAGATTCGTTGCGGGCGGATCCAGGACGAGACCGGTGACGGCGGCGATGTCCGGACCCGTGAAGCCTTCGATCAGCTTTTCAAGCCAATCGGGCTCGGCGATGCAGTCGCTGTCCATGAAGGCGACGATATCGCCGCG
>CAYMXF010000151.1:0-1514 GCA_964393935.1 uncultured Planctomycetaceae bacterium | reverse complement strand
GGCGGACGAGTTTTCAGGCGATACCGGCATCGCGCGGCACCTTGTGGCAAACCCATTGATCCATTCGACGGCGCCAGCTTATCAAGGGATCAGACCCAGCGGCAGAGCGGCGTCCGCTGGCGGAGCATAACGATGCGGGTGGCCATTTGCATCACGACGCTAAACCGCCCGGAGGGTCTGCGCCGGACTCTCACGGAACTCAATCGGCTGACATTTCGAGATCGCGAGCCGGATATCGAGTTGGTGGTCGTGGACAACGACGTGAGCGAATCGTCCAAGCCGGTGTGCGAGGAAATGCGGTCCATTTTGCGTTGGCCGCTGGCGTACGCGGTCGAGCCGAACAAGGGGATTCCTTTTGCTCGCAACACGGCCGTGAAAACGGCCGGGATCAGGGCTGAGTGGGTTGCCTTGATCGACGATGACGAAGTGCCGGAGCCGCACTGGTTGGACGAGCTGGTCCGCGTGCAGGCGGCGACGTCGGCCGATGTGGTCGCCGCGCCGGTCTTTCCGCGATTCGCCGAGGGAGCGCCGGACTGGATCGTTCGCGGGGGA
Source organism: uncultured Planctomycetaceae bacterium (assembly GCA_964393935.1). Taxonomy (GTDB): domain Bacteria; phylum Planctomycetota; class Phycisphaerae; order UBA1845; family UTPLA1; genus DATEMU01. The sequence goes on along the minus strand of CAYMXF010000151.1, from coordinate 962 downwards.
TTTTTCAATCCTCGGCGGCACCAAACCGGCGAAGTGCTCGTCTATGCCTACGGCGGCAACGTAATGTTTCGGACGGCAATTTGCCATGAAGCTGGAATCTGGTTCGCCGAGCGATACGGCCTGATGGGGTGTGACGATAGCGAATTCTTTCCACGGGCGCACCGGGCAGGCTACAAGATCGTCTGGGCCGATGACGCCACCGTCCATGAATTCATCCCGGCGGCCCGGGCGAACTTCAAGTGGCTCATCCAGCGCATGTACCGGGTGGGCAATTCATGTGTTTTCGTGGCGATGGACCTGGACCCGCATTTCAAGACTCGCTTGCTTCTACTGGCCAAAGCGGGAGCGTGGCTGGCCATCGGCGCCGTCAATGTCGTGGTCGGGCTGGTCGCAGGGAAACATATCTTGGTGCGAGGTGCGAGATTCGTGGTCTATGGTTGGGGTCTTCTCACGGGGCTTTTCGGCAAGCGATACGAAGAGTACCGTAGCGCCCATCGCTGACGGTGTTCCGGTTCGATGTATTTCGTTTTGTCGAGGGCTTATCCCATGATTCGATTCGGATTCATTCGCGCTTCAGACTATGTAGGTTTGACGATTCTGGCCTTGTTTGCCGTGTCCGGCTGTTCGAGTATCAAGGGCACGCTTTCGACTGGGGGAAGCGGTTCCGTCGCCAGCGGCGTGACCAAGGAAGAGCTTCGCGACAAGCTCGATCAATTTGAAGACTTGTTCGAGGCGGTCATCCGGCGTGCCGGTGATGAGTTGGTGCAGGCCGACGGTTCCCGCCGGGTCAAGCGACTGACGCTGATCTGGCAGATGCGAATCTTGCCGATGGCCCGCAACGCCCTCGCTCAAGACAATCCCCTGGGCGGCTTTCTCGACGTATGGACGCTTTGCGTTCGCATGCGTCAGTACCTGACCGAAGGCGACGGCAAAGAACTCTTCGGTGCGAAACAGGAGATTGC
>CAYMXF010000150.1:0-7883 GCA_964393935.1 uncultured Planctomycetaceae bacterium | reverse complement strand
CGGCGGGCCCGGGCGGCGCGATCTTCGCGGGAACGCCGTCGATCTGCACCGTAAAGAGGACCGGGCCGATGCGGACGCGGTCCCCCGCCTTGAGCGCGGCCTCGGACACCCTCTGATCGTTGACGAAGGTGCCGTTGCTGCTGCCCAAATCGCGGATGACGATCTTTTTGCCCCGGACGGCGACTTCGCAATGCGAGCGCGATACGTCGCTGACCGGGATGCGAATGTCCGCCTCGGGGCTGCGCCCGATAATCTGCGGCTGGTCCTGGAGCGTGAACTCTTTCCGCGCGCCCTTGTGGCTGAAGGTGACCAGAACCGTCGTCATGCGTCTCTCTTGCAGCGTGGAGGAATGCGGTCTTGCGGAGGTCCGGTGATCCTTCGCGCCTGCCGCCATGCGTCAATCTACCCGAAAATCACCACTTTATCAAGACAATCCGCCTTCCAGGCGCTCCCGCGAGCGCCTCTGGGCCGGTAACATTTCAACATGCCCGCTAGGCCGACGCAACAACCCTCCGCCGCCCGTCCCATCGGCTGGTACGTTCATCTGCCGTTTTGCACGACGAAGTGCGGATATTGTGATTTTTATTCGTTGCCCACGATTCCGGGTTTGATCGACGACCTCGTCGGGGCCGTCTGCAAGGAGCTGGACCGGCGCGATCCGGGCCGGCCGGTCGAGACGATCTTCGTGGGCGGGGGGACGCCGACCGTCCTGCCGGCGGAGGCATTGGAAGCCATTCTGTCCGAAATAGCGCGACGCTCGGGGCGGGTCCGCGAGTTTACCGTGGAGGCGAATCCTTCGAGCACCGACGAATTGAAGCTCGGCCTCTTGAAGAAATACGGCGTCTCGCGGGTCTCGTTCGGCGCGCAGTCGTTCAACACGGATGAGTTGAAGGTGCTCGAACGCTTGCACGATCCGCGGCACATCTTCGAATCCGTCGCCGCGGCCCGCGCCGTCGGCTTCGACAACGTCAACCTCGATCTGATCTACGCGATACCCGGCCAGACGCTCACCTCGTGGAAAGACACGCTCGCCCGTGCGATCGACGTAGGCACCGAGCATCTGTCCTGCTACGCGCTGATGTACGAGCCGGGCACGTCGATGACCCGCCTGCGTCACGAGGGCCGCGTCAGGCCCTGCGATGAAGACCGGGAAGCCGAGATGTTCGATGGCACGATCGACCTGCTCACGGCGGCGGGTTTCGAACACTACGAAGTCAGCAATTTCGCGCGGCCCGGCCGGCGATGCCGCGCGAACATGATCTATTGGGAGAACCGCGAGTATCTTGGGATCGGGCCGTCGGCGGTGTCCTACCTGGACGGCGTACGACAGAAAAACGTCGCGGACGTGCGGAGGTATGTCGAGTTCATGCGCGCCGATCCGTCGGCGATCGTCGTCGAGCGCGAGGTGTTATCCCCGCTTCACCGAGCGTGCGAAACGGCGGTGCAGATGCTGCGACTGACCGACGGTATCGATTCGGCGAAGTTCCGAGAACAGACAGGCTTCGACGCGAAGACGATCTTCGCCGAACGGATCAAGGAATTCACCGCGCTGGGGTTGCTGGAGCCCGACGATCGAGGCATTCGCTTGACGCGGCGCGGGATGCTGGTGGCCAATCGCGTGATGGCGGACTTCCTGCCGGAGCCGGCGGCGCGTTGACGGCCGTATTACTCCGGCTGTGCTTTCCAGCCATAGTCGTGATAGCGATAGTCGAAGCTGCCGTCAGCGTGCAGGTCGAAGACGCCGAAGCCCTCGGGTACGCCGCGATGAGGGCCCTTCCACCATGAACCGCAGACCGCGCCGTCGTTGATGAAGGTCGTGCCCCAGTATTCGATGCGGTCACGCTCGTGGATATGGCCCGACAAGCAGAGTCGCACGTTTCGTGATTGCAAGAGCGGCAGGCGCTGGGCCGCGTCGCCGCAGATGAAGGCGTTGGTCAATCGCCACTCCTTTTCTTTATACAGATCATCGTGGCCGAAGCCGGTCACGCTGATGAGCGGGATGTGTTCGCACGTGACGATCGGTGTACGCGCGTCGGTCTTCTCCAGCTCGGCCTTGAACCATTCAAACTGTGCGGCATCCAATCCGCCTTCGTAGGGATAATGCTCGTTGCCGCCGGGCTGGATGTTGTCCAGGCAGAAGAATCGCCAGCCTTTGTGATCGAAAGTGTGATACGTCTCTTTCAAGTGGAGACGCTCTTTTACCATCGCCTTGCCATAGCCCGCGGTCTTGGGAGAAATGCCGGACTTCGGTTGCCAACCGAAGACGTCGTGGTTGCCGACGGTGTTGTAGACCTTCAGCGACGTGTTGTCGGCGAGGACTTTCAGGTAAAGGTCGAATAATTCCTTTGCCCGCTCGGGGGGGACATCCAGGACGTCAAAGACCAGATCGCCGCCGGTGAGGATGAAGTCGGGCCGGGGCTTGAGCGCCTCGACCGCCTTGAGGGCCTTGGCGAAACCTTCGTGGCCGTGCCGCTCGCGCTGCACGTGGACGTCCGTGAGATGCGCGAAGCGAAACGACTGGGGCGTCTCCTTCGGCGCGGCCTGTAGCGTCGGCAGATCGAAGAACGAAGCTGCCGCGGCCCCGGCGAACGTCTTGAGAATGTCTCGACGTGAGGGTTGATAGCTCATAACTCACTCCATCATCTCAAAAGACGGATATGAACTTGATCAGGCGGATTCGTCGGAGACTCTGCGGTTGTCGTTATTGGTGGCGAGGGCATTTTTCAGTAGTTCGCGGCGGGTAACATCGACTGACATGGTGCATACTCCCGTAAGGCGTATTGTAATTACAAGGGCGAGAACAGAAAGGGTCGCTCCAAGCCGTGACGGGTGAATTCCTGACCGAGGACGGGAGGGGCTGGGCGCCGCGATGGGCCAAGTCTAAAATGGATGCGGAAGTGTTACGTCATGCTGACAGAGTGCGTTTCAGCGGCGATGCGCGTATTCCAAACCCTCGTGCTCGTGTCCAAATCCGCACCGGTTTCCACTTGCTCCCGCCCTGGGAGCCTGGAATAATATCCCAGCGGCATGAGAATTATTTCCCGTAAGGCATTAAGGGTTTTCTGGGAACGGCCCGAACATGCCGATTCGGAACAGCCGCTACGGGCGTGGTTCCGCGAGGCCTCCAAGGCTGAGTGGAAGAGCCCCGCCCTCATTAAGGCGGCCTATCGGAGCGCAAGTTTTGTCGGCAACGATCGCGTGGTATTCAACATCGGCGGTAATAAGTACCGCCTCGTCGTGCGAGTGAACTACGCTTACCGCGTGATCTATGTCCGCTTTGTGGGAACGCACCGGCAATATGACCGGATTGACGCAAGAAAGGTCTGACCATGAAGATTGAACCCATCAAGAGCGAGCGCGATTATCAGCATGCGCTAAAGGAAATCGACAGGCTGTTTGGCGCCAAGCCGAACACCCCGCAGGGGGACCGGCTGGACGTGCTGGTGACGCTCGTCGAAGCGTGGGAAGAAAGGCACTATCCGATTGACCCCCCAGAGCCCGTCGAAGCCATCCTGTTTGCGATGGAGCAGCGCGGTCTTTCCCGCCGCGATTTGGAGGCACTCATAGGAAGCCGGGCACGCGTCGCGGAAGTGCTCAATCACAAACGGCCCTTGACCCTACTCATGATCCGCAGATTGCACGCAGGCCTGGGAATCCCCGCGGAGGTCTTAATCCGCGAGAGTGCGTAGAAGGCGTCCGGAAAGATAATTGCAGGAGTCAGGACTTGGCCTGGCCCGATATGCGCGTCGCGGTCTCTCCTATCCTTCCTTGCTCCCGCAGCGGCGACCCAACCGAAATCGTCGGTGGCGCGCCAGCGCGAGGCCAGCCAGGACGCCGATCGCCGCAAGCGACGACGGCTCGGGGATGTGGGCGATCCAGGCCTCATCGAATCCACGCGGGTCGATGCCATCGCCCACAATGGTCAGACCATCCGCCGAGACTCCATTCGCGCGAGAAAGAGTCCAGCCGTTCAGGTCCAGACCGAGGTCGTTGACCAGCATGTCGCGAAGCGGACGCACGCCGCCGGCCTGCGTCCAATAGAACGCGTTGAAGCCGCCTCCAACGACGACCGAACCGTCGGCCGAGACGGCGAGGGTTCCGCTATTCCCTCCACGCCGCAGTGGGTCAAGGCCGACCATGCCATCGGCCTGTGTCCAACGGAACGCCTGGCCGTCACTATCTCCCACGATGACCGAGCCGTCTGCCGAAACGGCGTTAGCGTAGCTTTGATAGCCGAATTCGTCCAAATAGCCCAGGCCGACCATTCCGCCGTCCTGCGTCCACCGAAAGGCCTCGGCCTCGTCAGTGTACAGAATGGACGTGTATCCCACGACGACCGAGCCGTCAGCCGAGACGCCGCTGGCGCTGCTGTTTTCGTAGCCCGCCAGGAGTCCTAGTCCAACCACGCCGCTCGCCTGCGTCCAGCGAAAGGCCTCGACGGGGGTGGAGCCATGGTCGCCGACTCCCACGACGACCGAGCCGTCGGCTGACACACCGTGGGCGTCGCTGCTGCAGCCGCCGGGAAATCCGCCCAGGCCGACCGGGCCGCCGGCCTGCGTCCAGCGCCACCCGGACGGGCCGCATCCGACTACGGGGCTATATCCCACGACAACCGAGCCGTCGCCCGACACGCTGGATGCGACAGAGGCACGTTCACCCGGGCCCTTAATCCCGACCATTCCGCCGGCCTGCGTCCAGCGAAAGGAGACGGTGCCCCCGCACTCGTAGATGCTGAAGCATGAGTAATCGTCTCCAACGACCACCAAGCCATCGGCAGACACAGCGTTGGCATAAGAGGCCCCGATGAGCGGTGCGCTGTACCGAAAGCCCAAGCCCATGAACGACGGCGGATCAGCGGCGGCCCGCCGCGGCGGGGCGGCGAGCAGCCCAATCAGGGCTACCCAGATGAGGATCTGCCCGAGCCTTCTGCGCCCCCCCCCCGTGCGCTGCGCGCCTAAAGATTAAAGATATCGACGACGTGAAAAAGACACGAGACATGCAAAGCCCTCCCTCTCTTACGCCGATCCCGTCGCGCCGGGACCGCGGACGAGTTCGCTGCGACGAAGGATACAAGCTTAACCGCAGCCGGCCATTATATCAAGGGAATCAAAGAACGAAAAATGAGCCGCATTTCCGCTTTTCATGTCAAAATGGCCGAATCTGTGCAACGATTGCGGGGTCAATCGTGTCACGGAGAGAACACGCGTAGGGTTTGTCGGATGGGTCCGCACAGCGGGCCCAACGCGGCCATGACCCCACCCTGACCCTCCGCTTGTGAAGGGGAGGGGATCGGACTTCGCGCGGTCAATGATCGCGCGCGTGTCCACACTTCTTCGCGGGGCGAATCTGGTCAGCGCTCCCTGACGGTCCCGCCACGGCGGGCAGGCTGCGGCTCTGATGGGTCCGCACCGCGGACCCTACGCCGATTCGTCAAACAAGCCGCGATCCTCGGCGCGATCGGTCGGCGGCGTCAGGCCGAGATGCTCGTAGGCTTTGTTCGTCGCGCATCGGCCCTGGCGCGTACGCGTGACGAACGCTCGTTGCAAAAGGAACGGTTCGACCATGTCCTCTAGCGTGTCGCGCGATTGTCCCATCGTCGCGGCGAGGGCGTCGATGCCCGCCGGTCCGCCGTGATAGACTTCGATCATCGCTTTCAGAAACGCGCGATCGAGCCGGTCAAGCCCGACGCCGTCGATCTCCTCGATCGCCAGGGCCTTTTCCACGACGCCGACGCCGAGCTTGCCGTCGGACCGCACCTGCGAATAGTCGCGGACGCGGCGGAGCAGACGGTTGGCCACGCGCGGCGTTCCGCGAGAACGCTCCGCGATCATCCGCAAGGCATCTTCTTCCGCTTTGACCTCCAGCCGGTGCGATGATCGCCGAAGAATTTCCAGCAGATCATCAGGCTCGTAGAAATCCAGGTGGTACCGCAACCCGAAGCGATCTCGCAGCGCGGCCGTCAACATCCCCGCTCGCGTGGTCGCACCAATGAGCGTGAAGCGCTTGAGTTGGAAGTTCACCGTACGCCCCGACAGACCGCCTTCGATCGTGTAATCCACGCGAAAGTCTTCCAAGGCCGGGTAGAGGAACTCCTCGACGACATTGTTGAGGCGATGGATCTCGTCGATGAACAGCACGTCGCCCGTTTCGAGGTTGGTGAGCGTGCTCATCAGGTCGGCCTGCTTGACGATGGCCGGGCCGCTGGTGACGCGGACGCGGTCGGCGACGCCCATCTCCTCGGCGATGACGTGGGCGAACGTCGTCTTGCCCAGTCCCGGCGGGCCGTCGAGTAGGACGTGTTCGAGCGGTTCGCGGCGTTTCTTGGCGGCGTCGAGGGCGATGCGAAGCTGCTCGATGACCTGGCGCTGACCGATGCACTCGGCAAGACGCTTGGGGCGCAGCGCCCAATTGGAGGATTCCTCGCGGGCGGAGAGCGTGTCGGCGTCGATGATTCGCTCTCGGCTCATGACGCCTCCCCGGTGAAAATGACGAATGACGAATGACGAATGACAAAAGCCAGGCGGCCGAGTCTAAGCCGACGCGGTGGTTTCCTTTTCGTAATTCGTAATTCGTAATTCGTCATTTAACGTTCCGCTCCACTCTTGATCCGATACGCCGCCCGCACCCAAGCCTCCGCCGCGGCGAGGTTATCGTGAAGCTGTGCCGCGCGGGCGATCCAGCGCTCCGCGTCCAAGCGGTGGTCGCCCCAGGCCACCAGGATTTCGATCGCATCGCGCTGTTCGGGAGACCAGCCGCTTTGGGCCGCCTGCGGTGCGGCGGTCGACGCGAAGGCATGTTCCTTCACCTTGCCGCGCAGCTCGGCGACGATCTGATCGGCCATGCGGCGGCCGATACCGGGTAAGCGCGCTAGCGCGACGGCGTCGCCGGATTCGATGTCTGCGGCAATTCGTGCGACCGGTGCGGCCAGCGCGCGCAATGCCTTGCGGACGCCGATGCCTTTGACCGTCAGGAACTGTTTGAAGAACGCGCGATCCTCGGGGTGCAGGAAGCCCACCGTCCGCGGCGTCATGTTGCCGCCGGCGGCGTTGCCTTCGAGATACTGCAACGTGTGCAGCGTGACGGACGACCCTCGACACGCCGACAGCTCCGTCAGCGCGTACGCCGGGACGAGGATTTCGTAGGCCAGACCGTCGCGGTCCACGACGGCACAATCTTCGTCGATCTCGCTGAGCGTACCTTGAAGGCGAACGATCATCTGGGGTTCACTCTTTCACTCGTCGCGCACCAGGCGACCGCCAATGCATCGGCGACGTCCGACGGCTCCGGCAGGCGCGGCAGCAAGAGCGTCGTCATGATCGCGCGCTGCATCTGCTCCTTGCTCGCATGTCCGTTGCCGGTCAGAAAGCGTTTGACGCGGGTGGCCGGCAAGTTGAGCACGTCGATTCCATTCTTCGCGGCGAGATACAGCAGAACGCCGCGGACATGCCCCATGAGAATAGAAGTTCGCGGATGCTTATAGTGCGCGTAGAGGTCTTCCACCGCCATGACATCGGGACGATGCTCGGCGAGAATTTCTTCCAATCCTTCCCCAATTTCGGCGAGTCGCTGGGGAAGCGCCGTCTTCGAGGAGGATCGGAGCAGCCCTGCGTCGAGGACGCGCCCTTCCGGCACGGCGAGCACGCCGTAGCCGGTCCGCTCCAGGCCGGGGTCGATGCCGAGGATGATCTTGCAGCGCGAAACCGCGGGAAGGATGCGCGGCCGCGCGGCTTGGAGGCCGCAGCGCTTCGGCGCGGTTCTAGGTCGCGTCAGGCTCGTCGCCATTGCGTGCCATCCTGGCGGTCTTCAAGCTGGAAGCCCAGATCGGCGAGCTGCCCGCGGATGCGGTCGGCGATCTGAAACTGCTTGGCATCCCTGGCCATTTT
>CAYMXF010000149.1:3801-7906 GCA_964393935.1 uncultured Planctomycetaceae bacterium | reverse complement strand
GCCCCGCACCCGATCGCCCCGATCACGGAGGATCGACCATGGACTACAACGTTCGTTTCAATCTCGCCAAAACCGCCGCCCTCGTTGTCGGGGCGGCGATCATAAGCGTGACGACCAGCGCCGTCGTCGCCTCGCGGGCCTACGTCGCCCGTGGCGAGCAGGCCGTCCGGTCGGACCAGACCATCTCCGTCAAAGACTCGACGCGGCGGCGGATCACAAACGAGGGAAGAATTTGACATGATTCACAAGATGAACAAGATGAGACGGAAATCCTGTAAATCGTGTAAATCCTGTCTCATTCCTCGGTGTCTCGGTGCCTCTGTGGTGCATCTTCATATTCCTGCGAGCCGCGCAACGATCGCCGGGGCGGTTATGATATTGGTGACCGCCTCAAGGCTCGACCATGCAGAGTCACATGACAACCGGACCTTCCAAACTTACCTATGAGGATTATTGCGCCGTCCCCGATGACGGGTATCGGTACGAGGTTCTGGATGGCGTTCTTTCGAGGCGTCCCAAATGCACCATCAGGCATCAGACCGCCTTGCAAGAAATCGCCTTTCCCCTGCACGGCTACGTTCGAAAGCATAAGTTAGGCGAAGTCTTCATCGCCCCGCTCGACGTGTTGCTGAGCCGTCATGACATCGTCATGCCGGACGTGTTCTTCATTTCGGAGGCCCGCAAATCCATCGTCACAAAGCCGAACATCAAGGGTGCCCCCGACCTTCTCGTGGAGGTGCTCATGCCGGAAAGCATCGAACGGGACTCGAAGATTAAACGGGACATCTACGCCCGTTGCGGCGTAATTTGGTACTGGATCATCGACCCCGAGAAGCAGTCCGTCCTCGAACTTCGCCTTGTGGAGAACTCCTACGCCGTCGTTTCAGAGACGAAAGACCCGGGACCTTTTTCCCCCGAGTTGTTTCCCGGTTATCAGATCGACCTGCCGGAGCTTTGGAAGTCGGACGAAGCCACATCGGGGCACTACTAAAAAAGATCGGCTGCCTTGCCCAGTGGGGCTAGATTCTCAGGCCAGATCTCTCCGAACTACCGGGAACGATTACCCGTTGTTCAGGTTCCGCGCATGCCTAAAATGGCGTTTGATCTGTTTAGGACGCTTTTGGAAACCTATAAACCCGCGATAGTTACGGAAAAGAGTGAGGATAATAAAGAGTAAAAAAAGAAACGCCCGGACGAACCGGGCGTCAGGCCGGAGATGCGATCTCCGGGGCTGTTACTTAGGAATCTAATATGAGTTTCTTCGGATGTCAAGCCCCAGACGTTTAATATTCTACGTCGATGGGTTTAATCTCTACTTTGGGCTGCGTCAAAGTAGATACGATCGGTTCTTCTGGCTTGATATCAAGGCCCTTGCCGTGTCCATTCTAAAGGCGAATCAAGCCCTCGTTTCTGTCAAGTATTTTACCTCCAGAGTTTACGGAAACCCCGGAAAAATGGCCCGCCAAAACACCTATCTTGAGGCCCTGGGAACTCTGAACGATCTTCATATTTTCTACGGGAAATATCAACAAACCCCACGAAAGTGCTCCTCCTGTGGTGTAGTGGATTCAGTCCCAAGCGAGAAGATGACGGATGTCAACATCGCCGTCGAGCTACTCGCAGATGCCTATGAGGATGCGTTCGATGATGCGATCCTCGTTTCCGCGGACAGCGATCTCGTCGCACCGATAAACGCCGTCAAACGGCTATTTCCGCACAAGAGAGTTGTTGTCGCGTTCCCGCCTGCGCGAGCGTCTAAAGAACTTAAAAAAGTAGCGGACGCCTACTTTACGATCGGTCGAGCCAATCTGGCCGCTAGTCAGTTCCCCGATGGCGTTAAACGATCCGATGGATTTGTCTTGCATCGCCCGGCGAATTGGTCCTGACTTGAAGTAAGGGCGCGACCGCATCCCCCCACCGCCCTCCTGGCATAGACAATTCACAGTCGATACAATAGATACACTCGGTCGGGATGCCCCGGCCGATGGTACTAATAGGGGCGGTCGGGCAGGATGCCCGGCCGATTAAAAGGACCCACATCGCCGCCCCTCCCGCCCGCGGGGAATCGCGATGTCGTTGCAGCATGGAGGCTTGCAAGGCAGATGATCCTCAAGCGTCTCACCGCCACTGGTTTCAAGAGCTTCGCCGATAAGACCGAGCTGGACTTCGGCCCGGGGATTACGTCCATCGTCGGCCCCAACGGCTGCGGCAAGTCCAACGTCGTCGATGCCATCAAGTGGGTCCTCGGCGAGCAATCCGCCAAGAGCCTCCGCGGCAAGCAGATGCTCGACGTGATCTTCAACGGTTCCGGCACCCGCAAAAGTTTGGGGCTCGCCCAGGTCGACCTGACCTTCGACAATTCGGACCACCTGCTCCCGACGGACCAGACCGAGGTCGTCGTTTCCCGGCGGCTCTATCGCTCCGGCGATAGCGAGTACCTCCTGAACAAGCAGGTCTGCCGGCTCAAGGATATCAAGGAACTGTTCATGGACACCGGCGTCGGCATCGACGCCTACAGCGTCATCGAGCAGGGCCGCGTCGACGTCCTGCTTCAGGCGAACCCGGCCGACCGGCGGCAGATTTTTGAGGAGGCCGCCGGCATCAGTAAGTACAAGGTTCGCAAGAAAGAGGCGCAGCGCCGCCTGGAGCGCGTCAATCAAAACCTTCTTCGCGTGCAGGACATCATTGAGGAAAACGAGAAGCGACTGCGCAGCGTGAAGCTCGCCGCCGGTAAGGCCCGCAACTACCAGACGTATACGCAGCAGCTCCGCGAGCTGCGCAGCACGTATGCCCTGGCCGAGTATCACCGCCTTCGGACGACGGAGGACGAGCTATCCCGCGAGGCGTCGGCGCTCTCCGACGAGGCGACGCGCATCCGCACGGACATCTCCGACCACGAGACCAAGGCCAGCCAGGAAAACGTCCGCATCGTCGAGTTGGAGCACGAGACCTCACAGGCCGAAGGGCGGTTGCTTACCGTTCAGTCGCAGATGACCGGCCAGGAGGAGCGGATCGCCGCGGCGCAGCGCCGCATCGCCGATCAGACGGACCTGCTCGCACGCTCCCGCGATCGCCTGGCCGGGTTTGACGGGCAAGTCGCCGCGTTGATCGCGAAGCTGACCGAGCACAAGCAGCAATCCGAGACCATTGAGGCGGATCTGCGAAACGTCCAGCAGGAACTTTCCGGCCTCCAGCAGCGCGATCATGCCTCCGCCGGGGAACTTCTCCAGGTACAGCGGCGGTTAGAGGACGAAAAGGCCGGCATCATCGACCTGCTCCGCCGCACGAGCCAACTCAACAACGAGATTCAGGGCCTCAATCTCCAGCATGAATCGCTTGCCGACCAAAAGGCCCGGCTGGACGAACGCGACGCGACGATCGCCGGTGAACTGACCGAGGCGATGTCCAGGCAGCAGCAGCTTTCGGCCCGGCGGGACCAGGTGCTCGATCTGATCGAGGACCAGTCCAAAAAGCTGGAGGAGACGCGCGATCGCCTCACGGCGGTTGCGCAGCATCGTGCGGCGCTGGTCGATCAGCACGCCGCCGCGAAGGAATATCGCAGCGGTCTCGAAAGCCGCCGCCAGCTCCTCGCCGAATTGGACCGCCGCCATGAGGGCCTGCTCGCCGGCGCAAAGGAAATCCTCGAACGCCGCGACGCAGCACACAGCGGTGAAATAGACAGGATTGACAAGATTAACAAGATGGATGGACCCGATTCCAAAAATCTTGTTAATCCTGTAAATCCTGTCCCATTTTCTTACGTCCGCGGCGCGGTCGGCGAACTCTTCGAGGCCGACGTCGCCCACGCCGGCATCGTCGAGGCCGTCCTTGGCACCTTCGAGAAATACCTCGTCGTCACCAAGCGTGATCTGCTCTTGGCCGACCGCGATCAACTCGCCGATCTGTCCGGTCCCGTCCGCGCGTTTTGCCTCGATGCCGTCCCCGCGCCCATTGGCGGCCCCGATCTCTCAGGACAGGACGGCTTCATCGCCCGGCTGATCGACTGGGTGCGCTATCCCGAAGATTGCGCGCAACTCGCGCGGCACCTGCTCGGTCGCACCTACGTCGTCGAGACGGTCGAGGACGCCCGGCGGATGGCGGCGCT
>CAYMXF010000149.1:0-3701 GCA_964393935.1 uncultured Planctomycetaceae bacterium | reverse complement strand
CGCAATGCGATCTTCGAGGCGAACACGCAGCGAGTGGAAGTCTCCGCGCTGCTCACCGGCGTCGAAGAGATCGTTGCCAACCTCTCCGCCGAGCGTCCGGTCATCGCCTCCGAAGTCTCCGTCCTGCTGAACCGCCTCACGGAGATGCGGGAAAAGGAGAAGGCCAGCCGTTCGAACCTGTCCGAGCTTGAAACCGCCAGCACCGAGGGCGAGCGGGCCGTCGCCGAGCTTCAATCGAAGATCGCCGCCCTCTCCGCCGAACGGCAGCAATTGTCCGAGTCGATCACCGCCGCGCGCGTCCGCGCCGGCGAGTTGGCGCAGCGCCGCTCCTCGATCGCGACGACCATCGCGGAGATCGAATCCTCCCGCGGACAACTTCAAGCAGACCGCGACCAAGCCGATCGCGACGTGACGCTGGCCCTAGAGCGCATCGCCCAATCTGAATCTCAGATGGCCGAGGCACAAGCGGCCCTCGTCGCGCTGACGCAGGAACATCAGACATTGACGGCTCGCGCGAAGTCGCTCCGCGACGAGCGCGACACGCTGCGAACCTCCGTCGAAGAGCACGGCAGCGAGGCCCGGCGGCTCCGAGGCGAGCAAGAAAAAGCCGAAGGCCAACTACACGAGCGGCAGATCAAATTGCAGGAAGTCCGCGTACGGCGCGAGGATTTGACGGCTCGCGTCGCCGAAGAACTCTCCGTCGATCTCGCCGCGCAATACGTGAACTACCAGCCCGACCAGGAGCAGGACTGGCCCGCCGTCGAGGCGCGCATCGAGGAACTTCGTCAGAAGATCGAGCGCCTCGGCAACATCAACCTCGACGCTATCAACGAGCAGGACGAGTTGGAAAAACGCGTATCGTTCTTAACCGCCCAATCCGACGACCTGCGCACCAGCGAGCGGCAGCTCCTCTCGCTGATCGAAAAACTTAACGCCGAGTCGCAACAACGCTTCCTGGAAACCTTTGCCGCCGTCGCCGAGCATTTCTCGGCCCTCTTCAAGAAGCTCTTCGGCGGCGGCCGCGCCGAACTGACGCTCATGGACATGAACGACGTGCTCGAATGCGGCATCGAGATCATGGCCCGCCCGCCCGGCAAGGAGCCGCAGTCGATCAGCCTGCTCTCCGGCGGCGAGAAGACGATGACGGCGATCGCGCTGCTCCTCGCGGTCTTCAAGAGCCGCCCATCGCCTTTCGTGCTGCTCGACGAAGTCGATGCCGCGTTGGACGAGGCCAACAACGTCCGCTTCAACCACGTCATTCAGGAGTTCGTGAAGCACTCGCAGTTCATCATCATCACGCACTCCAAGCGGACGATGAGCATCGCCGACGTGCTCTACGGCATCACCATGCAGGAGGCCGGCGTCTCCAAGCGCGTCAGCGTCCGCTTCGAGGACCAGGAGCGTCCCGAATCGGCCGTGGCTTAGAACGCGTGTGCGAAGTCGGGCGCCCCGCTCCGTGCCGAAGGCCGGGGTGAGGGACGGACTACATCGAATCTAAAGCTCTTCTAGCAGGCTGCTAGGGTGCGACTGACTCGATCGCCTTGGCCACGCGGAAGCCGGCTTCGACGATGCGGCGGTGCGCCGTGGTGTGGGCTTCCTTTTCATATTGAGCCGTCAGGTTGCCGACGCGGATGGTCACGCCCTCTTCGGAGTCGTCGGTCTCCTTCACGATTTTTCGCATCGCCGTGGTGTAGACCTGCTGATCGGCGAGTTTGAAACTCTCGTCGATCCATTTATCGAACGACGCCGCGTTCGCGGCGGACGAGCCTTCGCCTTCGAAACCCGGGGCGGTCTTCAGTTCATTAAAAAGCCGTGTCAGCGTTGGCAGCGACGTGTCGATGCCCATGAGGCCGTCCCAGTAGGAGTGCAGCGATTTGCCGTCGCTGGTGAGGATGAAGTTCCCGCCATGATCGCCGCCGGGGAACCGGTCCCGCGAAAAAAGCGCGACCGCGTGCAGGGGCTGATGCACGTCGCCGACCAGGTGCAGCACCCAGCAGAGCGCGACGGCCTTGTCTTGGTCGTTCGCACCGGCGTTCGTCAGATCGTGCATGCACTTGCGGTACGCCTGGGCGATATTCTGTGGGTCGGCAGGAGAAGCGGCCGACCATTCCCGCTCCAGGGGAACCGGCAGCCGGCCTTGCATGGCGGTCCGATCGGCGTCGGTCAGGAAGATGGGCACGTTGATGTAATGCCAATGGCCGTGATGGTACTTCTTGCGGAGATCGTCCTTGAACCCGCGGGCGATGTCCGGCCATGTGGCCGCGTGGAGGAAAATCCACTTGTCCTGCACGGCCTGCGACTCGCTCTTGACCTCCGGCGGCATTCGATTCTTGAAGTCCTCCTCGAAGCGAGGGTGCTTCTTGAGGATCGCTACGAGGGCTTGCCGCCGCGGTTCCGTCATTTTCTCGTAGGCGACGAGGGCGACGAGCATGTGACCGGCCGCGTTCCAGGCGAAGGAGACGGCGGGGGTGGCGAGCAAGGTGCAGATGGCGAGGAGGATGCAGAGGGTTTGGCGCATGGAGTTTTCCTTGGCGGCACGTTCGGGTGGTGTATAGGATAACCTCTGCGGGAGTTTTGGTAAGGCGCTTATGAAGAAGACCAGAAACAGAGAAGCTCGATCTCGAAAGCAGCTTGCGGAGTATGACTTCAAAGGAGGTGTGCGCGGAAAGTACGCAGCGAGGTATTCGCGGGGAACGAATGTCATCGTGCTGTCGCCCGACCTTGTGGAGTATTTTCCAGACTCGGAATCCGCTAATCGCGCTCTTCGCGCGTGCGCAGAACTCCTGGGAAAATTGCGGAAATTCAAGAAGAACGGCCGGCGATGATTTATTGTCGGCTGAGCAGCGTATAGTGCGCGAACAGGTCCTTCTCCACATCCATCGCGCCTTCGCCTTTGTCCCAACCGAAGGCGCGGGCCATTTGGCGGACCGCCGTTGAGTCGTCTTCGTCGAACTTGAGTACCTTGAAGCCGGCGGATTCGAGCATCTTCCTCGAAAACGGGCAGCGGCCGTCGGCCCAGGGGATGTAGGGCTTGTCCGGCGGAGCGGGGGCGGGGCAGATGTTGTAGATCATCGCGTAGCCGCCGGGCTTGAGCGACTCATACAGGGCCTTGGCGAAATCCTGTTCGGAAACGCCGAGGTCGAAGAGCATCCGCTTATCGACCGGCCGCTCGGGATGCAGGTAGCCGTTCTTGAGCGTGTTCTTCGAGATAATCAGGTCGAAGCCCTTGCCGACGGCTTTGTTCACCTTCGCGTCGCCGGGCCAATGGCCGTTGACCAGCGTCACGCGACAGGCACTTTTTCCGCCGTGCGCAGTGACCGGGCCCTGGTCTTCAGGCAGGCTGTAAAGAACTGGCAGGAGCGGATCGACGTCGACACCGACGGCGTCGGCTCCGAGGTTCGCCAAAAGGCGGGGAGGACCGATTTCGCCGTAGCCGAAATCCAGGATGCGAAACCCTTCGACGCTCTTGATGCCCGCGTGGCCGAGAATCTCCAGCGGCCGGACGTAGGCGAGGGGTGTACCGTACTTGGTGGTGTAGTACAACTCCTCCGTTACCTCGACTGTCGTGAGGGCGTCTCGCCGATCAGCGAGCATCGCGTCGCGAAGCACCGCTGGATAATAGAGCCTCGTCTCTGCGTCGCGGTAGATCTTTCGCGGAGTCGGGGACTGCAGATCGTCCGCCGCTCGAAGAAACGCCTTAG
>CAYMXF010000148.1:4280-7926 GCA_964393935.1 uncultured Planctomycetaceae bacterium | reverse complement strand
CTAAGTAGAAACGGAGAATGATTTGCCCTTCGAGGAAGCAGCCTCAATGTGGGACCGGCTATCAGCCGGTCCGGCACAGGCTAATAGCCTGTGCCACAAGGGTAATTCTTTCTGCGCTCCTACTTAGATTACGGTATGAATCAGCAGGTCCCGCCAGCAACCCGGCGGTGCCGGCGGCGAGTTTGTGACGACAAGGGGATAACTTGATGAGTTACGAAATCTCCTTCGAAATGACGGAGGAACTTGTCAAACACGCGGTCAATCGGTTCTGGCTCAGGCGCTCGGGCTGGGGCGACTTTGTTGGAATAATTCTTGTCGTCGCCGGCGTTTCAGTTTTTCTTTGGTCGGGCGACCGCGAAGGGTATGTGACGGTGTTCATGACGATCGCCATTGCCTTCGTCGTCCTCGTCCCCGTCGTTTATCTCGTTTACCGTTACAGAGCAATCTCTCGAAACCGACGAGCACGTGATCGCAATGTTGTCTTTCGGTTTGATGACGAAGGTATCTTTGCCGAATCATGTTTGGGTTACACACATCTAAAATGGCCTGCGTTGACGCGAATCTGGCGATTCCCACGGATTTGGCTCCTTTTCTTCTCCCGCGACGGCTATATCGTCGTTCCCACAAGCGTTTTGGAAACCGAGGCGTCAGACTTTATTTTAGAGAAAGTGAAAGCACACGGTGGCAAGATTAAGTGACTTTACGGGCGTGATCGCCTCGAATCGCCCGCTCCTGCACGCCGGTCTATGAACAAGCCATGCCGCCGCTGCTGCACCTCCACGAAACCTGCCTCTACGCCGACGATCTTGCCGCGCCAAAAAAATCTCCATTTTCAACTTGCCTTCCACCGTCTCCGCGCTATATTGTTAGGGTATAGTTAGGTGTGCGATCCGGGTTAGGAGCCTTCGATCGCCGCGCTGGGGCCGCGCCATGAACACGAGCAACATCAAAACGACGTTTCGCCCCTCCTGCCCTCGGCCCGTTGGTCCCTGGAACCCTTGGCCTCTCGCGTCCTCCCGGTTCCTAGATCCCCGCGTAACTTGTAAATCTTGTGAATCCTGTCTCGCTTCAACTTCGCAACTTGATTTCAACCTGAACCGCCCACGACCCACCCGCGTTTTTCGAGCTGCCAACGCCGAAAATTCACGAAATTCAGCTTTGTTCAGCCAGCCTCTTTGTTTCTTGAATTTTACCGCCCATCCCGTCAATCGTGTGAATCCTGTCCATTCATTTTCCGTTCGTTTCCGCTCGATTCCACCAAAAAAATATCGCACGCCCTGCGCGTCCATCCTGCACTTGGCCCTTGGACCCTCGAATCCTCGGCCCCTTCCCAAGATTTTCCGTTATCTTCCGCTATCTTCCACCAAAAAAATCCGCGCCCCTCTGCGGATCCTTCCGGACTCTCGTCGTTTTGGAGTTTTGGCGTTTCGGCGTTTTGGCGTTTGGCCTCCTCCCATTCCCCATTCCCCATTCCGCATTCCGACTTCCGACTTCCGCATTCGGCTGTCCCGTCCCAGCAAATCCCAGCCAGTTACATACCCCAACAAGCTCGGCCACCCCTCGTTTGCGCCCGATTGCGGTCGTTTGCACCAAAAAAGTTTCTGCGCTAGGTGTGTCGCTTCCGCCTATTCCGCGTTCCGCGTTCCGACTTCCGCATTCGCGTGTTCCGCTCGTTTCCACAAAAAACCTGTGCCCGCCCCTTCCTCAAGCCTCACGCCCCAGGACCCAGGTCCCAAGCCTAAAATGCTCCCATGCCCCCGCTCCTCCACATCCACGAAACCTGCCTCTACGCCGCCGACCTCGCCGCGATGGAGCGCTTCTACACCCAGGTCCTCGGTCTGCGGAAGGTCTCCGAGATGTCTCCACGCGGCATGACGCTCCGCGTGAATGCCCAAAGCGTCCTGCTGATCTTCAACCCCGTGTTGACAAAGGAGCCCCATCCGCAAGTCCCGCCGCACGGCGCAACCGGCCCCGGCCACTGCGCCTTCTCCATCGACCCGCGCGATCTCGACGCCTGGCGAAATCACCTGTCCACCCACGGCGTGTCCATCGAAAAAAAAACAACGTGGGAAACCGGCGCAACGTCGCTCTACTTCCGCGACCCCGCGAACAACTCCATCGAACTCATCGCCGGGGATTTGTGGCCGCCGTAAAAAACATCGGCGGGCGAAGCCCGCCCTGCAGGCTCGGTTGTTCTTACACGCCAACGGCGTTTCGGCCTCCAGCCCAGGGTTGTCCCGTCACCGGGACTACCCTGGGAAAATGAGCCCGATCCCCAAAAACAACCCCAACGGGGTTGTGTCGATTAGAGCCGCAACCCCGTTGGGGTTGAGGATGCATGACACCTGAGGACCCAGGGTACCCGCCGAAGCGGGAACCCTGGGCTTTGATACGTAGCCCCCTTGGGGCATCGGATATGATGAACTCTTGACATGGCCGACAAATGCAAACCCGACCCCATCCTCTCCCGCCTTCGCAAACTCTGCCTTGCGCTGCCAGGCACGACCGAGACGCTCACTTGGGGCCATCCCAACTTCCGCGTCGAGGGAAAAATCTTCATCGGCTACGGCGAGCAGGCCGGCCAGCGCTGCATCGGCGGCAAGGTCGGCAAGCCTCGACAGCGCGAACTGCTCCGGAACCCGCGCTACCTCTACTCCCACTACGTCGGCCGCTTCGGATGGGTCTCGCTCGTCGTCGAAGGCGGCGCCGATTGGAACGAAGTCGCCGGACTGGTCCTCGCGAGCTATCGCCTCATCGCCCCGAAGCGGCTGGTCACCCAGTTGGACGACGAGCCCTCGCCGCAAGCGAAAACGTGTCGACCTAAGAGTAAGCGGAAGAAATAGGTACGCCCGGAGAGCGCGCGACGGTTGCCAGAGCTTGCCCGCCGTGGCGGGAACTTCCAATTCCTGGAAGAGTGGATGCCGCAAAAGTAAAAATAAAAAAGAGGATCCGAGCTCGCCGTTACTCGGATCCTCCAAGCCAGGCTGTCCCGCCTAACAGCGGAAGACCCACAGCCTCGCGTTCTATATCGGCACGGGTCCGAGTTGTCTTGAGGGTCTGAAAACATCGGCGACGCGCACATTCTTGCGCGTCTCACGCGCAGCTCTTGCGGATCGGAGCCTTGTTTCATTCAGCCGAGTTTGCGATAATCTCCGCGCGAGTTTTCCGGACGTAACAGGAGATGTTGCGATGCAATCACGACGGCGGCGACACATTTCTGCGTTCGTCATTTCGATCATCGGCGCGGCCGGCCCCTTTGCCGCCCTCGCCGGCTGCGACGACAAGCCGGAACTGCCGAAAGAGGAAACGCCCGCCGTCCGGCCGGTCGAAATCGACATCAAGCATTCGGCGCGCATCAAGGCCGGGGACCGGACGCTGACGTTGGCGAACCTCGTGCTCGTCCTTCAGCCCGACCCCGTGCGCGGCGGAACGATGGGTGTAACGCTCTCGAGTTCGCGGCCGGCGCTGGACGGCTCGCGGATGATCTTCGGGACGTTTGAGACGGCGGACTCCATCGACGACCTCGCCAAAATGGACATCGATTTCGCCGGCACGGCGATCTACGACGTCATGGGCAGCGGCATCTTCACGCCGCTCGGCGCCTATCTTCCCAAATCGGCGACGATTCGCATCACCTCGCACGACC
>CAYMXF010000148.1:0-4180 GCA_964393935.1 uncultured Planctomycetaceae bacterium | reverse complement strand
CGATCGAGCATGGCGTGAAAGAAAGTGGCGAATCGCCGGTGGTCTGCAGCGCAGGCGTCGGAAAAGTTTCGCACCACCGATACACCGAAGAAAAGCGTCAACATCGAACCGACGCGCTGCACCGTGCCGCTGACGCCGCTTTCTCGCAACGCATCGCGCAGTCCGACTTCGAGCTTCGAGGCGGTTGACTCCAACCAGCGGTAGGCGTCGTCATCGAGCAATTGCAGCGTCGCCAAGCCCGCCGCCATTGCAACCGGGTTGCCCGAGAGCGTCCCCGCCTGATAGACCGGCCCGGCCGGGGCGATCATGTCCATGAGGTCGGCGCGGCCGCCGTAAGCCCCGACGGGCAGCCCGCCGCCGATGATCTTGCCGAGCGTCGTCAGATCGGGCCGGACGCCGTAAAGCTCTTGCGCCCCGCCGCGCGCGGCGCGGAAACCGGTCATGACCTCGTCGAAGATCAGCAGCGCGCCGTGCGTCGCGGTGATCTCGCGAAGCCCGGCGAGGAATCCGTCGGCCGGCGGGACCACGCCCATGTTCCCGGCGACCGGCTCGACAATGACGGCGGCGATCCGCGGACCGTCGTCCTCAAAAATACGGTGGACGATTTCCAGGTCGTTGTACGGCGCGGTGAGCGTCGTCGCCGCAGCGCCCGACGTAACGCCGGGCGAATCCGGCAAGCCCAGCGTCGCCACCCCGGAGCCTGCCTTCACGAGCATCGAGTCCGCATGCCCGTGATAGCAGCCGTCGAATTTCAGCAGCTTTTCGCGACCGGTCGCCGCGCGGGCCAGGCGGACCGCGCTCATCACCGCCTCAGTGCCGGAGTTAACCATCCGCACTTTCTCGATGGAGGGGATGCGCGAAACGATCTCGCGAGCCAACTCGACCTCCAGCGGCGAAGGCGTCCCGAAGCTCGTGCCGTTCTGACTCGTCAGCTCGATGGCTTCGATGACGGTCGGATGGGCGTGGCCGAGAATCGCCGGCCCCCACGCACCGATGTAATCGATGTAGTCGCGACCATCGACGTCAGTCAGACGGCAGCCTCGCGCCGAGCGGATGTATCGCGGCGATCCGCCGACGGCGTGAAACGCACGGACCGGCGAATTGACGCCGCCAGGCATCAACGATTTGGCACGTTCGAAAAGTTGTTCGGACTTATCCATTCGGCGATTGCGCCAGATATTCCGCTGCGTCCTTGGCGAAGTAGGTGATGATGATATCCGCCCCGGCACGTTTGATCGCGGTGAGTGATTCCATCATGACCTTCTTCTCATCGAGCCAGCCGCGCTCGGACGCCGCCTTGATCATGCTGTACTCGCCGCTCACTTGATACGCCGCCAGCGGCACTTGCGGATAACGCTGCCGCAGAGAGGAGATCACGTCGAGGTAGGGCATGCCCGGTTTGACCATGAGCAGGTCCGCTCCCTCGCGAAGGTCCTGCTCGGCCTCGGCCAGCGCCTCGCGGATATTGGCCGGGTCCATCTGGTGCGTACGACGGTCGCCGAACTTCGGCGCGCAAGCCGCCGCCTCGCGGAAAGGGCCGTAGAACGACGACGCGTATTTGACGGCGTAAGAGAGAATTCCGACGCTCTCGTGACCGGCGTCGTCCAGCGCCTGGCGAATCGCGCTGACCATTCCGTCCATCATCGCGCTCGGCGCGACGAGGTCCGCGCCGGCGGCGGCATGGGCCACGGCCGTCCTCGCCAGCAACGGCAACGTTGCGTCATTGTCGACCGACTGTTCATGGATGACGCCGCAGTGGCCGTGATCGGTGTATTCGCAAAGGCAGACATCGGTAATGACGATCGTGTCCTCGCGCGCCGCTTTGATCCGGCGGATGGCTTGCGGGATGACCCCGTCCTCCGCATACGCCCCACTGCCGGCGGCGTCTTTGTTCGCAGGGATGCCGAAGAGCAGCACGGATCGTATCTTCCGCGCGGCAATCTGCTCGATTTCGCGCTCCAGCGAACCGAGCGTATGACGAACGACGCCCGGCATGGATGCGATAGGCACGGCGTCCTGCTCGCGCTCGGCGATGAAAAGCGGGTAAATGAAATCGTCGGTGGATAGCCGCGTCTCGCGCACTAAGGCACGCAGCGCCGGCGTTCGTCGAAGGCGTCGTAATCGGCGGAATGGTGGATCGTTCATGAGTGTGCTCCTACTTGCGAGAAATGATCGTTAAGGGCAGTGACGATGCCGGTTGACGTATGCGGGCGGGCGATGACGTCGACCGACAGTCCGGCATCGCGCGCGGCCTGGGCCGTCGTTGGACCGATACAGGCGACTGTCGCGCCATTCGCGTCGAGCCCCAGTTCGATGAAGCGTCTTACCGCGGATGGACTGCAAAAGACGACGGCATCGACGCCCTCGCGGATTGCCGTCGTCGCAACTGTCGACGGCTCGGCGGGCCGAGTGTGGTAAGCGACGACCTCATCCACCGTCGCGCCGAAGTCACGCAAGCGTCGGGGTAATTCCGATGAGGCGATGTCGGACCGCGGTAATAGGACGCGCTTTCCGTCGACGAGTGGCCCCAGAGTTACCGCAAGCGCGCCGGCGGTGTGATCGTTGGGGATGAGATCGGGCATAAGGCCGATTTGTTGCAGAGCGCGGGCCGTCGCGGGACCGATGGCGGCGATCTTGCATGAAGCGAGCGCTCGGGTATCGAGATTCGCTTCGCGAAGCGCCCGGCCGAGCGCGCGGACCGCGTGGATGGAAGTCAGAACGATCCAGTGACATTTATCAATGTGAGCCAGCGCCGCAACGAAGGCTTCTTGCCGGCGGGGATAAACGATGCGAATGAGAGGGCATTCGATCACCGTCGCGCCTTCATCGCGCAAGAGTGCGACGAGTCGAGACGACGACGAGTCGGCGCGGGTGACGACAATACGCTTGCCGGCAAGTGGGTCGTCCTCGACAAATGCGGCGGGAAATGCGCCTTCTAAATCATCGGCTCTCAGTGCCGCGACGTCGCCGATCACCGTCACGACCGGCGGTTTGAGACCATCGCGATCGGCAGCGTCCGCCAATGTTTCGAGCGTGGCCCGGACGACGCGTTGGCGCGGCGTCGTACCGCGCTCGATGCAAGCCGCCGGAGTGGTCAGGGCCTTTCCGGCGGCCATGAGACTTTCCGTGAATTCGCGCAGTCCGGCGCGACCCATCAGAACGACGAGGGTATCCGTTTCCGCCAGCGCTGCGAAGTTGTGAATCGGCGAATCGGCGTCATCGCCCGTGCGCGCGGTCACAATCGCGACACTTTGGCTCGTGCCGCGATGCGTTACGGGAATCCCCGCGGCGGCGGCGGCGGCAATGGCGCTCGTCACACCGGGGATGACCACGCAGCGAATGCCCGCCGCGCGGCACGCCGCGAGTTCTTCGAAGCCTCGTCCGAAGACAAACGGGTCTCCGCCCTTGAGACGAACGACGGTGTGGCCGGTTTGGGCTTCTTCTATGAGAATGGCGTTGATTTGCTCTTGGGTGACGCCGAGTCGATCGGGCGTCTTTCCGACGTCGATCAGACGGGCGTCGGGTCGGACTTCTCTGAGAAGTTCGCGGGGAATGAGGCGGTCGTGAACGACGACATCCGCTCGACGCAGAAAAGCGAGCCCGCGTACGGTGATCAGGCCGGGATCGCCGGGACCGGCGCCAACGAGATAAACAGTTCCAGGAGTCACATTCATATCACTACTCCGGTCATGCGTTCCGCTTTCCGGCCGCGGTCGATCGGCATCGGCGTTAGAGCTTGCACCCGCTCGATGGCTTCGCGCGCAACGTCAATCGGGTTCGTACCGGCGACTCTCGCGTCTTGGACGAAACGTCCATCCGATGAAAGCAACCTGGCCTTAAGGCAAATCCGCCGCCCCACCACGGCGTAGGCCGCGGCGACGGGGTTTTGGCTGTGCTCATAAGGCCGTAGAAACTCAAGCTCAGCCGTCGTCGCCAGGCGCGTCGGTGCATCATCGAGCGCCGAGCAAATTGAAGCCGTCGCCTTGTCGTCGGCGCGAACCTGCACGGCGAGCGCCCCTTGACCGGGCGCGGGCAGAAAATCATCGAGCGGCGGCGTTTCGGTGATTTCGTCCATGAGTCCCAGTCGGCGCAGCCCGGCGACGGCGAGGATGGCGGCGTCAAATCGTCCCGCGCGGACCTGGCGGACGCGGTCATCGACCGGCCCGCGGATCGTCGCGGT
>CAYMXF010000147.1:0-8023 GCA_964393935.1 uncultured Planctomycetaceae bacterium | reverse complement strand
GCTTCGTTGTCAGCCTTGGCGGCGGGTTTCGGTTTTGGAGGCAGGCGACCTTCGTTTAGGGGTTTGATGGGTTTGTTTTTCTTTCCGCTTCCTCGGTCGGAGAGCTGCAGGCACATCTTGCAAAGCCGCCGGCCCTCTTTCCGGGCCTCGTCTTCAGAGTCCCAAAGAACGACGTTTTCTTCGCTAATCTGCAGCGCTGCGGGGCATTCCTTGGGGTGCGTGTGGAAGACCTTGCTGCTCTTCGCGCCGACGATCTGGTCGGCCAAGGCGCGGGAAGCGGGCGCTAACACGGCCGCACAGACCAAGATAGTCCAAGCAATTATCATCTTGTGCGACGACCTGACGCTGTTTTGTTGCATCATGACGAGCCCTCCTGCAGATTCAATGCACGGGGGCATCATATTCGCAGGGCGTTGCGAAGGAAATACTTTATTTAGACCTGTGGAAGATGGTGTCCGCTGCTAACTTCCGGCCTTGCGGAAGACGGCCACGACATCCTCGACGGGAACGACAAAGAGATGGTTGTCCCCCTCGAAGTCCACTGGGATGGCATGCTTCGGGTTGAAGAGGACGCGGTCGTACTGCTTAATGGGGAAATCCTCGTCGCGGTCCACCTGACAGGAAACGGCGACGACGCGGCCGGTAATCGTGGGGATTTCAATATTGTCCGGCAGTTGGATGCCGCCCTTGGTCTGCTTCTTGTCGGCGTCCTTGCGGATCAGGACGCGCTTGCCGATCGGTTCGACGGTTTCGAGCTTGGCGGTCCGTAGTTTGGTGTCGTCTTTTTCCATCCGTCATCTCACCACAAGCGGCAAGGTCGTCGCGAGTCGATGGCCGCTGCCGTATTGATATTCTATCGGTTCGCGCCGCGATTTGCCATGACCGTCAGACCTGCCAGTCGCGTCGAACAGCCGGATTGGGTAGAATCGCACTCAGGGGACCGGTTCATGCAAAAACACGTTGCGGGATGGTGGGCCGCCGTCATTACCGTTGTCATGGTCGAGAGCGCCATCGGTCAGACGTTTCCGCAGGGCGTGGCCGGCGGTGACGTCACTGACACCGCCGCTATCTGCTGGACGCGCGTCGCAACGGCGGGGACCGTTCGGATCGACATCGCTCTCGACGATCAATTTCAACAGATCGCCGACTCCAACGCGTTGCAAGCCTCCGACGCAAGCGATCTAACGGTCCACCATGACGCGACCGGCCTATCGCCCGGCACGCGATATTTTTATCGCTTCATCCACCTCGGCACGGGCGCGACGAGTCCGATTGGCACGTTCAAGACCGCGCCGCGGGGTCGTATGGCGTTTCGATTTGTCTACACCGGCGACTCAAACGCGGCGGATCAGCCCTTCCAAGTGCTCGGCCACGCCGCCGCCGAACAGCCCGATCTCTGGTTGTGGGCGGGCGATACGGCTTACTGCGATGGATCGGCGGGCGGGCTGCCTCCGGCCACCGACCTCGCGGGCTATCGCGCAAAACATCGTCAGAATGCCGATGATCTGTTCTTACAATCGTTGCTCGCAGCCTCGCCGGTCTGGGTGCAGTGGGACGATCACGAAGTCGCCAACGACTACGACGGCGGCGATCTGGAGCCGGAGATCACGCCGCAACAGAAGGCCGACGGCTACCAGTCCTTCTTTGATTACATGCCGATTCGCCGCCAGGGCGTCGCCGACGATCCTGATCGCACCTACCGCTCGTTTCGCTATGGCGATCTGGCGGAGTTCTTCATCCTCGACTGCCGACAATATCGCTCGCGCGATCTGTCGCGTGAAGGCGGCGGGATCGACCCACGGGCATTCTTCCTGCCCACGCTCGAGATCGAGACCATCATCAAATTGTCAGACCCGTCGAGGACGATGCTTGGCAAGACGCAACTCGATTGGCTCAAGGACGGCCTGAAACAGTCGACGGCGACGTGGAAGTTCGTGCTCAGCTCCGTGCCGTTCACGTCATTGCTCGTCATGCCCTATGACCGATGGGATGGATATGTCGCGGAGCGATACAATATCCTGCGGTTCATCGATCGCAATGCGATTCTCGGCGTCGTCATCCTGTCGGCGGACATTCACGGAAACGTCTACAACCCGGATGTGACCTACTATCTCCGCACAAGTCTTCGCGAAGATTTTTCGCCGTTCTTTTCCGTGCCGGAGTTCATTGCCGGGCCGATCGGCACCGACACGATTCGCCGGGAGATCGCCCAGGTCGGCGCGGGGGCCTTCGATATTTCCTCGAACGAGTTCAACGCCTCGTTTCTTTTCAATCTCGGCTTCGGATTCCTCGCCGACAACATCCGAAGCCGCAACCGATTGGCGTTTTTGGAGCCGGACCGATTCGCCTATCTCGTCGTGGACGTCGCGCCGCACCGCGTATCCTTCACCCATCGTGGGATCGTTGCCGATTCGAGGGTCGTCGATCTGCCGCTCCAAACATTGCACCAAGAGACGCTCACGCCGCCGGACCCAGTGCTGTGCTTTCCTGCACCGTTGTTTCCTTTCTTCTTTTGTCTAACCATTATGGGGATCGCTCGGACAGCGAGGAATCTCCCGACTCGGCTTGCCGTTTGGCGGATCACCCGGCCACCACGCATTCACCACACGCGTCGGCACTTGCGGCCCTCCGGCGATTCGACTTCAATCTGAGCCGAGTTCGAGTGGCGCATTCCTTTTTGTGGACGGAAGCTTTATTCCCAGCAGGAGTTTTTCATGAGCGTTTTGCGCGCGGCGGGATTCTGTTTACTCGGGACATGCGCCCTCGGCGGCGTCGCTCAGGCCGACTACGAACCGCCGATCGTCATCTCCAATGCCAGGATCGTCGCCGCGCCGGATAAGGTCATCGAACGCGGCTCGGTGTTGATCGTGAAGGGACGGATCGCCGAAATAGGGCAGACCGTTAACGCGCCCGCCGATGCGTTGCAGATCGATGCCGAAGGGCTCATCGTCTATCCGGGCTTTGTCGATGCCAATTCCCACGCGGGCATCACCGCCAACGAGCCGGCCGATGACGATCGCGCTCGTTGGGAGGATGAAAGCCCTAGCGTCGTAGATGGCCCGCAATCCGCAACGGTGTGGGCCTATCGCAGGTTGATGCACCCGCACTGGCGAACCGAGGAAATCTATGATCCCAAGGCCGCCAAACCGGAGGATTACCGCGCCGCCGGCTTCACGACGGCGTTGATCTCCCCTAAGCCGGCGATCTTTTCCGGCGCTAGCGCCGTGATCGAACTCGGCGACGTCCCCGTTCGGCGCTCCGTTGTGAAGGTGGGCTTCGCGCAGCACTCGGCGTTTATCACCGGGATGGAAGAAATGCGCGGTCGGCGGGGCCGTGAGCGGCGAGAGTCTGAAATGCCGCAATACCCGACGACGACGATGGGGGCGATGGCCGCGTTTCGCCAGATTCTCCTCGACTCCCAATGGCATCGCAACCTGCTCGATTGGAGTCGCCGCCACTCGGAAGGCGAGCGTCCCGCGGTGGATGCGAACCTGGAGGCACTATGGCCGCTCATCGATAAGGCAATGCCCGTCGTCTTCATTGCTAATACCGAGAACGAGATTCGCCGCGCGCTGAACATGGCGGCGGAGTTCGGCTTGAGACCGATCATCGCCGGGGCGCGCGAGGGCTGGAAGGCGGCGAAGCGCCTCCACGACGAAAAGGTCCCTGTGATCGTTAGCCTCAAGTGGTCCGAGGAGCCGAAGCGCCCCGGCGAGATGAAGGAAGACGAGTGGCCGCCGAAGGAGCCGACCGAGCCGCGGCCCGAGGGCCTGCGGCCGATCTTCGATGAAACGTGGGAGAAAAAGGCGTTCGAGCCGGAGCGGCTGTTTCAGGAACGCGTCCGGCTCTGGCAGGAGGAAGTGGACAACGCCAAGGTGCTACACGAGGCGGGCGTCGAATTCGCGATCGGTTCGTTCGAGATGAAATCGCCGGCGGATTTGATGAAGAATCTCCGCAAGGCGATCGCCCGCGGACTGACGGAGACCGTCGCGCTGGCGGCATTGACCCGCGACGCCGCGAAACTCCTTGGGCTCTCCGAGCAATTCGGCGAGATCGCGCCGGGGCGTTTGGCGAACTTGACGATCCTCGACAAGTCGCTCGCCGATGAAAAAGCGAAAGTCCAGCTCATCTTCGTCGAGGGCAAACGTTTCGATCCGATGCTCTCCCCGAGGCACGACGACTTCAAAGGTAAAAAGCGTGACAAGGGCGGCTCAGCGTCTTCGATGCCTGCGACTTCGGTGGCATCTCAGCCAACCAGTGCGCCAACCTCGCAGCCCATCGACTGGCCCTCGTACGCATGTGAGATCGAGGCGGACCGTAAGCCCCGCGTTCAGACCGGCGGCGACCTCCTCATAAAGCACGCCACGCTCTTAACAATCACGCATGGCGATCTGCCCGACACCGACCTGATGATCCAGGACGGCAAGATCTCCGGCATCGGCCGTGGCCTGACCGGCCCGCCGGCGATGAAGTCCGTCGACCTGACCGGCTATTGCGTCATGCCGGGCATTATTGATCCCCACTCGCACATGTGCAGCGACGGCGGGCTCAACGAGTTCTCCCTCTCGGTCACACCGGAAGTCCGCGTCCGCGATGTGGTTAACCACATGGATGTGAGCGCTTACCGCGCCCTGGCCGGCGGCGTCACGACGATCCACACCATGCACGGCTCCGCCAACACCATCGGCGGGCAGAACGCGACGCTTCACCTCAAGTACGGTCGGCCCGCCGCGGAGTGGCTCTTCAAAGAGGCGCCGCGCACCGTGAAGTTCGCCCTTGGCGAAAACGTCAAGCAATCCAACTTCGGCCGCCGGGGCACGCGCTTTCCGAACACCCGGGCGGGCGTCGAGGCGGTGCTTCGCCGTTCGTTTGACGCCGCGCGGAAATACAAGTCTGACTTGGAGACCTTTGAGAAGGACAAAGCCGCTAACAAAGACCCACGGCCCGTGCGTCGCGACCTGCGGCTGGAAGCGCTGGCGGCGATCCACGACGGGGCCATCTGGGTGCATTGCCATTGCTATCGGGGAGATGAAATCCTGCGCCTATTGGCGGTCGCGGAAGAATATGGTTTCCGAATCGCCGTGCTTCAGCATGTCCTGGAAGGTTATCGCATCATTCCCGAGATTCTCCGGCACGGCTGCGGGGCTTCGACCTTTTCCGATTGGTGGGCCTACAAGATCGAGGCCTACGAAGCGATTCCTCACAACGCCGCGCGAATGACCCAAGGCGGCATTGTCGCTACGGTTAATTCCGATTCCGCCGAACTCGTCCGGCATCTGAACTTCGAAGCCGCCAAGTCTCTGCACTACGGCGGGCTGCCCCCTAATGACGCCCTTCGCCTTTGCACGCTCAACGGGGCGATGCAGATGGGCGTGGACAAGTATGTTGGATCGATCGAGACCGGCAAACTCGCTGACTTGGCTGTCTTCGATGGTCATCCGCTGGACACGTTTTCAAAGTGCGTTATGACGCTCGTCGACGGAGAGGTGTTTTTCCAACATGAGTCGCTGGACTTCGATCGCCCGGTTCCGCCGCTCGCCGCGAAGACCTTTGCGCAGCCGCCTCCGGTGATGATGGTTCCGGCTTCGGAGAGCGACGAGTACTGGATCATCGGAGCGACGATTCATCCGGTGAGCGGTCCTGCAATACCCGACGGGCTGCTCATCATCGCCGGCGGCTTGATCAAGCATATCGGCCAGAATTATGGCCGGCCGGCTCCGTCGTCCGCGACCGTCGTGGGCGCGATGGGCCTCCATGTCTATCCCGGGCTTATCAACGCCGACACGCAGTTGGGGCTGATGGAGATCGGCTCCGTCGCGGGCAGCGTGGACGAGCAGGATATCGGCGACTTCCAACCGGATTTGGCGGTCCTATCCGCATACAACCCTTTCGCCGGCGCGATCGAAGTGACGCGCAGCGCGGGCGTGACGGCTGCGCTCGTTGCACTGAGCGGTGGGCCGGTGGCGGGGCGTGCGGGCCTGGTGCATCTCGACGGTTGGTCCATGCCCGAGGCAAGGGTTGTCTCGCCGCTCGGGCTCTGCGTTGCGCTGCCTTCGCTGCCGATACGGTTTCCCGACGATCTCGAAGAGGATAAGAAAAAAGAACAAATCGACGAACACCACAAGAAGCTCGCGTTGATCGAGGATTTTTTCCACAAGGCATCGAGATATGCGAAAGCCGTCGCCACAGGAACACCATCTGAGAAGTCGCCCGAATATGACCGTCGATTTGAGGCGATGATTCCATTCGTGCGCGGCGAGGCGCCGGTCTTCTTCCGAGCCGACAGCTACAAACAAATCAAGGAAGCGATTCGCTTCGCCCACCAATACGAATTGAAGGCCGTCATCCGCGGCGGCCGCGAGGCCTGGAAGCTTGCCGAGGAGTTGGCCGACAAGAAGATCGATGTGATCCTCGGACGCACGACAAGCTATCCCGGCGACAAGTTCGAGCCGTGGGATAGCATCTATCGCGAGCCCGCCATCCTACATAAGCATGGCGTCCGCTTCTGCATCTCCACCGGCGATGCCACGCTCGCCAAGCACGTCGGCATAGAGGCCGGCTTCGCCGTCGCTCACGGCCTGGACGAAGAGGCGGCGCTGCGGACGGTCACGATCGAGCCGGCCAGAATACTCGGCGTCGATGCCCGATTGGGTAGCTTAGAGGTCGGAAAGGTCGCCGACGTGATTGTGACATCCGACAGCCCGCTTCAGACCTCCAACGTCGTCGTCGCCGAGTTCATCACCGGTCGGCCGATCGACCTTGCGAGCAAGCACACACGGACGGACGAGAAATTCCAAGCCCGTCCACGACCGACCCTGCCACCGGAAACCCCCTTGCGGGGTCCGCCCGCGATCCGCTTAACGCCCACAGGCGGGTAGGGGGACCGATCGTCCTCCTGAGGGGTGTTTGTAGGAAAGCGCTTGACAAGCCCCGGCCCATCGGTTCCTATGATAGGTAACAGTTGAGGGCACGACCGCCGATCTTTTTCAGGAGCATCCTTCCCCACTAACCCGGCCGCTCGGCCGACGGATCCCCCAAGAAAATTCGCCGGATCACCCATCGCGAGGGCTTACCTCATGGAGTACACGGACAAAACCCTGGTTTGCGTCGATTGCAGTGCGGAGTTCATCCATTCCGCCGATGATCAGGCGCGCTACGCCGAGCGAGGCTTCACCAATGAGCCGAAGCGCTGCCGCGCCTGCCGCGAGAAGCGAAAGACCATGGGCGGCGGCGGCGGCGGACCCCGACACGGCGGCGGTGGTGGCGGTGGCCGCGGTGGATACGCCGGCGGCGGAGGCGGACCCCGGCCTCCTCGACAAATGTTTCAAGTGACCTGCTCGGAGTGCGGCCAGCAGACCGAGGTGCCCTTCAAACCCACCGAGGGACGGCCCGTCTATTGCCGCAACTGTTATCAGTCTCAAAAAGGCTCCGGCAACACGATCGACTAAAGCCGCTGCCTGTTTTGATCTCAAGGGACGACCGAGCGTTCAGCCCGCGCGCTCGAACGCAGATCGTACAAGACCATTTCCTTGTGATTTCTGGCCAACAGTCGTCCGCCGACGAGCACGAAGTTATTCCAAGTCTTGTCGTTGAAGACCGGGATGGCCGCGAGTTCGCGGAAATCGTCCGGCACGGCCTCCACCACCGAGAGTTGCCCCTTTTCGCTCATCACGAACAAATGGCCCTGTGCGAGCAGCAGCGATCCGTACTCGTACCGGCCGCCTTTCCAACGTCGCCCGCCCGTCGCGAGGTCCAGGCAACAGAGCACGCCTTCGTCGAGCCCATAGATGAAGCCGCCGTAGATGACGGACGAATTGAATTTGTTCTTCATTCTCGTGTTGGACCACAATTCGCGGGCCTGAAGCTTCCCGCCGTTTGATTCGATCTTGATCAGTGCACAGCCCTTGCCGTAATCCGACGAGAGGAAGACGCGATCGTCCCCGGCCTCCAGCGGCTGCGAGCAGTTGATCCCCATGTCCGTCGTCCAGGGAAAGCTCCACAAGATTTCGCCCGTCGCGGGATC
>CAYMXF010000146.1:0-8107 GCA_964393935.1 uncultured Planctomycetaceae bacterium | reverse complement strand
CGCCGGCGTTTTATTTCTCGCCCTTGATGAGCCCCTACCAGCGAGATCGGATCACATCGCTCTTTCGCCAGAATGACGACGACGATCGCTGGCGACTCGCCGCCGGTTATCAACTCAATCAATCGAAGATCGCGCTCGGAAGCGGGCAAGCGATGGGCCGCGGGCTGACCGAAGGCGCGTTTTTTCAACACGACCTTTTGCCGGAGGAGCACAACGACTTCATCTTCGCCGTCATCGGCCATCAATGGGGATTTTTCGGCTGCCTAGCGGTCGTCCTCGCCTATCTCGTCCTCATCGCGGCGGGACTCACGATCGCGTCGATGACCGTGGACCCGCTCGGACGGCTATTGGCCGTCGGGGTCTGCGCGCTGATCCTCGCGCAGGCGACAATCAACATCGGCATGACCATCGGATTGATGCCCATCACGGGAATGACGCTGCCGTTTGTCAGCATGGGAGGCAGCGCGCTCGTGGCGAACTATCTCTCGATCGGGCTCTTGATCGACGTCGCCCGGCGACAGCCGATCGAAATCGCCCGCAAGCCGTTCGAATTCGCCGAGGAGTTGGCTTAACTCCCTCTCCCTCCTAGGGAGAGGGCTGGGTTGAGGGTCCGAACGAGAATGGCCGCGAATAAGCGCAAGAAGTTGACCCACCTCGACCGCAAAGGCGAGGCGCGAATGGTGAACGTCTCCGCCAAAGCCGTCACGCAGCGCCGCGCCGTCGCGACCGCCGAAGTGCGAGTCAACCCCAAAACAATGGCGCTCATCCAAAAAGGCGGAGTGCCCAAGGGCGACGTCTTCGCCGTCGCGCGCCTCGCCGGCATACACGCCGCCAAAGAAACCTCGCGGCTCATCCCGCTGTGTCACCCCCTGCCGATCGACCATATCGATGTGCGGATACAAGCTCGTCCGCCGCAGCGCATCGTCATCCGCGCGGAGGCGGCGATCGCCGCGCGAACGGGAGTTGAAATGGAAGCCCTCGTCGCCGCGGCGATTGCCTCGCTGACGATCTACGACATGTGCAAGGCCGTCGACCGCGGGATCGTCATCGGCCCCATCCAACTCGAAGAAAAATCCGGCGGCCGTTCCGGCCCCTGGCGACGCACTTCGTGAAGCCGAAGACGCCTTTGTCAGAATGCATGCGAAGAGGCTTGCCGTTTGGCGGATCGCCCAATTCCCGCCTGTTTCTTCGCGTTACCCTTTTCAAATTTTCTGAAAACATTGCATGGATATTGTCGTCGCGCCGTCGGCCGCAATAAGATAGTCAGCATTGCTTATGGAAACCGCCGTATTCAAAACCTCGCTGGACTTGGCCGGCCCTGTGGCCGCGGCCCTCGAACAGGTCATCAAGACCTTCGACGAGGAGGTGCGCTGCGACCGGCCGTTCGTTGAGCGGCTGGTGGATCAGGTTCGACGGTATCGCGGCAAATTGCTCCGCCCCAAGTTGCTCTTGCTTTCCGCGAAAGCGGTCGGAGACATCCGCGGCGAGCACATCGTCCTCGCCGCCGTCGTCGAAATGGTCCACATGGCGACGCTCGTACACGACGATGTCCTGGACGAGGCCGACGTCCGCCGGCGCGGCCCGACGGTCAACCGCCTCGTCGGCAATGAAGGCGCCGTCCTCCTCGGCGACTATCTCATCTCCCATGCTTATCACTTGTGTACGAGTTTGGGCTCGGTCGAATTCGCCCGGCGGATCGCCGGCGTGACCAATACGGTTTGCGAAGGCGAACTCATGCAGATCGAGCATCGCGGCGACGCGGCCCTCACCGAGATGCAATACCTGGAGATCATCCGCCGCAAGACGGCCGCGCTGACCGGCGTGTGCTGCGAACTGGGCGCGGCGGCGGCGGGCGCTGACCGCGAAACCGTCAATCGCATGGCGGCCTTCGGCGTCGATCTGGGCATGGCCTTCCAAATCGTCGACGACCTGCTCGATCTGACCGGCTCGGAGAACGAACTCGGCAAGACCGTCGGCCGCGACGCCGAACTCGGTAAGTGGACGCTACCGGCCATCCGTTTCCGCGACCGCGCGGATGAATCTAGCCGCCGCCGATTGATCGATGCGCTCTCCAACGGCGACCCCAACAAATCCGAAAGCGTCCGGTCGATCCTCGCCGGTTCCGACGCAATGGACTACGCGATGGACACGGCCCGGTCGTACGTCCAGTCGGCTCTCCAGCACCTTTCCGACCTGCCGATCACCGACGCGCGCCAAAGCCTGATCGCCGCCGCCGAGTTCATCCTTCATCGACGGGTGTAGGGCTGGCTCCGCCCGTCGATGGCGGGCGGCTATCGTAGGGTGAACCGGGGTCCTATGGCCGTCAAACTCCGCACTTTCATTGCGAATAAACACGCTTTACAATGGGTGTCCCTAGAGGCTTGCTCGAGAAGGGCACCCGTCTCGCGGGCAACTGACCGATAAAAAACCGGTGCTCTTATACAGACCTTTTGGACAAGATTTGGGGCGATTGCTCTAGATCAAAAGGAGGCGCGAGGCCGCTGTGTCAAAGACGTTGTATAATACGGTGGAGGAATTCATAGCGGGCGTGCTAAACACCGCTGATCCGTGTGTGGTAGTGGTCATCGCGATACCAAGCCACACGCAGAATAAAAAGGAGATTAAGGACCAAGATCAACGAGCCGACGCAGCACTTGAACTCTTTGCCCGCCTTTTCGAAGGCGCTACTGGCTATCGTGCCCTCGGCACTTATTTGTCAGAAAAGTCAGGCAAGGTTCTCAAGGATGAACCAATAATGATCGAATCGCTCGCGTCGCACGATGAGATCAAAGATAAAGACAGGCTCCGACAATTGGGCGAGTTTGCGAAGCGACTTGCAAACGAGACAGATCAGGAGTCTGTATTCGTCGCAATAAACAACACGCGGCATTACATCGGCCGGTAGAGAAGAAACATGGCAGAGCTAAACCAATTCGCGATCAGCAGGACTCTCGGCAGCACAATGTCGGCTGGGGAGACTCCGCGCTTTGGCCGGCTGGGCCTTCTTCCGCTTGTAGCCAGGTCTTGCCGCCCAACTGCGCCAGCCGTCACGCCCGGCTGCCTCGATAAAAGCTTTGACGAGGAGATCATTGAGGCGTTCAAGGCTGTGGGAAGAGGAATGGCACGGGATCGGTTGCTCGCCGACCCGGAACTCGCTCAGAAATTCGTTCGAAAGGCGAGATGCCTCGGAGTGGCTGCGCCTCCGGCACATATCAATCGTCGCTTACTCAGGCTGGGCAAAAAAGGAGGGGTCCTACCTGAAACAACGGAAAGGGTTACTCAATCCAGCATCGATGATCACAACGTATTCGCCATTGAGTTTGGTGTTGTGCGGATTGCGCACTTGTACGGCGCGACGGTTGACGACATTTTATGTGAGCCTCTTCTCGGGGATGAGTTTCATAGAATCGTTGAAGCGATTGCTCCCGGCTACCCAGCTCTCGTTTATAGGCTTGGAGCATTGTTTCTGCGGAAGACCAGGAATCTGCAACGTGCCAAGAAACGCGAGATCGAAGGGCTCGACCCAAACGAGATGGAGCGGTCGTGGGTTGACCTCGGCACCGTCGCAGAAATAAAAACAAGTAGTCTAGCTAAGTTCGGACCAGGTATTCTCCACTTGGATGAGGGTAACCGGTCGCTCTACATCGCCAAGACTGAGTCGATTGCCGAGCTGGCATCAACATTCTTGAAACGCCGCATTTGGGAGGGGATCGGCAACCACTTCTGGCATCCGGACCGGAGCCATATTCATATGAAGGTATTGCCCCAATCTGCACTAGGGAAACTGCTTGCTAGTTGGCTGTTACGTCTTATTCAATCATTAGAGCCCGTTTTTAACATCAAGGTCGACAAGGAGGCCGCGTAGGCCCTCGCACGGAAGCGATGACAACAAAGACGAATGGCTCCCTCCGCCCTCCAGTAAAATGGCATGGGGGTAAGCACTACCTCTGGCGCAGAATCGTTGCGCACTTTCCACCGCACCATTCTTATGTTGAGCCTTTTGGTGGGTGCGCGTCCGTACTGCTCAATAAACCTGTGACAGAAGTTGAGATTTACAACGATCTTGACGGGCGTATTACTCGGCTTTTTCGCGTGCTTCGCAACCGGGGACAAGAATTGCAAAAGCTCTTATCTCTCACCCCCTATAGCGAAGTAGAGTTCGCTCTTTGCCAAGAAACGGTTGACGATGAACTGGAACAGACGCGCCGCGACTTCGTTCGTTGGCGTCAGTCGATCGGTGGCAGGGGAGATGGTTTTAGCTTTACGCTACATCGGGTTCGGCGCGGAATGACCGATGTTGTATCCGGTTATCTGTCGGCAATTGATGACCAGTTACCTTTGATCGTCGAGCGACTTCGCCGAGTTCAAATCCTCTGCCGTCCGGCCCGCGACGTCATCAAGAATTGGGATTCGAAGGACACACTGTTTTACTGCGACCCGCCGTATGTTCACGAAACTCGGCATCCTAGCAGCAGGGAGGTGTATGGTGTTGAGATGAGCGCAGCAGATCATCGTCGATTGGCGGAGTCGCTCTCCGCCTGCAAAGGCAGAGTCGTACTTAGCGGTTATCACGGCGAATTGTACGATGAACTCTATGGGGACTGGAGGCACGTCGAGATTGAGATTCCGAATCACGCCGCTGGCGGGCGAACCAAGGCTCGCAAACGGGAAGTGTTATGGTTCAATTGGTAATAGAAGTGGCTCCTCACGCTCGCCTCGAAGCCCATTCAAGCCTTCGGCTTATTTCGTCTTGAGTACCGCTCGCAAGGGCGCGGAAAGCTTCGGCGGGCGTGAGAGCAACTCCGTCAAGTGATAATCCAGCAAATCAAACGCTTCTCGCGCTAACTTCGGCTCATCCAGCGGCTGCGGCGAGCCAACAACCGACAGCGCCCGAGCCAACGCGCCGCTGATTCGCCGTTTCTCCACCGCGGACGGCTCACAGTCGCGGCAGATGGCCCCTCCCTGATGCGAGCTGAAATACAGCGTCGCGTCCTTCTCGACCGAGCGGCCGCAGCCCATGCAGCACGTCAGTTCCGGCCGCAAGCCGATCTCCGTCAACATGAACCATAGATAGCGAGCCAGCAGACCGATCGGTTGCCCGTCCTTGAGCGCGCGAAAGAAATGACAGAGCCCGTCGAACAACTCCGGGTGCGGGTCATGAACTTCCATCAAGTGCGACGTCACTTCAGCGGCGTATTGCGCGGCGTAATTGCGGGTAAGGTCCTTCCGCAGGTGCGGAAAAGTCTCCTCCTGCCGCCACTCGGTCAGCGTGGCAAGATTATCTTCCTTGCCGGGCCGGCGCGAAAACACTAATCGCCCCACTTCGAGAAGATCGATCCCGACGGATGCCCGGGTCTTCGTCGATCGCTTGATGCCCTTGGCGATCAACCGCTGTTGGCCGTGCTCGCGCGTCAGGAGCACGAGCACCTGCGACGTCTCGCTAAAGTCGAGTCGGCGAAGGACGACGGCGATATCCGAGAAGAGCGACATGGGCTAGGGGGCCTGGGGGCCGTCGTGAACGTAGAGCCGAAGACGCTGGATCGACCGGGGTTTGGCCTCCAGCACTTCGATCTTCACGCCATCCTCCGTGAGACACTCGCCGGACGCCGGGATGCGCCCCAGCCGGCTGAGCACGAATCCGCCGATCGTGTCGTACGCCTCGTCGGTCGGCAGCGACAGCTCCAACGCCTGGTTCACCTCTTCGATGTGAACCCGCGCATCCACGTCCGCCGTATGCGCATCGATCTTACGAATCGGCGGGGCGGGCAACTCGTCGTGCTCGTCGACGATCTCCCCGACCAACTCCTCCAGGAGGTCTTCGATCGTGACGAGCCCGGACGTGCCGCCGTATTCGTCGAGCACGATCGCGATATGCACGCGGCCCGTTTGGAACTCCCGCAGACACGACGCGACGTCCTTGGTTTCGGGGACGAACAGGACCGTCCGCATCCTGTCGCGAAGA
The DNA here is from genome assembly GCA_964393935.1 of uncultured Planctomycetaceae bacterium. Taxonomy (GTDB): domain Bacteria; phylum Planctomycetota; class Phycisphaerae; order UBA1845; family UTPLA1; genus DATEMU01. The sequence continues at coordinate 2,145 of CAYMXF010000146.1, read as the reverse complement.
CAAAACGCCTCCGGCCGGTCCACGTTGAGAAGGTCTTTCGCATACAGGACGCCGATGACGTGGTCGATCGTCTCTTCGTATACGGGGATCCGCGAATGGCCCGCATGGCGGACCATGTCCAGCACCTCGGTGTAGTTCGCGCCGTGTTCGACGGCGACGATGTCCGTCCGCGGCGTCATGATCTCGCCGACCGCTGTCTCGTCGAGATTGATCACCGAGCGGATCATCTCCTTCTCCTGTTCGTTCACGTCGCCGCGGCTCTCGCCTTCGCTCAGGGCGTCGAGGATTTCCTGCTCGACCTGCTCCGGCGCGCTGGACGAGCTTCGAGGAACGCCTGCCAGACGCCGGACGATCTCGTCGATCAGACGAATCATCAGGAGGACCGGCGACGTGATCAGCCGGGTCAGCTCCATCAGCGGAAGGAAGCGAGCGAGGTAGCGATCGCCGGTGTAGCGCGCCCAGGCGGCGGGAATGGCCACGCCGAAGACCAAAAACCATGCCGCGGACAAGACCAACACTTGTAGCGGCTGCCAGTACCACGCCTGACGCGCCGGCAGATAGACCGTAAGCGTGATGACGAACAGAACGATGCCGAGTTGCCGGTAAATCAGACCGGTCAGAGCGTACTCGTGTTGATGGGCGTCGAAGACCTCCAACCGCTGGGGTCGCCCCAATCGCTCCAGCGCTTCTTCCAATCGGCTCCGCGAAGCGACGTGAACGGCGATGGCCGCCGTACCCGCAAAGAGCGTGAGCAGGGTCCAGAGGATGAGAAGTGCGGCGAGAGTCATAACAACACGTCAGCGATCCGAACGCGAACTGTAAAAGACCGGACCGCGCCCCATCCTCGTCAAAATCTCATCCTCACGACGATGCATCCGGGCCGCATCGCGGGCGCGCCGATCATCATAACCGCACAAGTGCAGGCAACCGTGAACGACGTAAAGAAGCAATTCATCCCGCCAATCTCGCCGGTCTTCCCGGGCACGCCGCCGCGCAACGGACTCGCAAACAACAATCTGCCCGTCAACATTTCGACGTTTTGACTTTTCGACGTTTCGACTTTTCAAATCAAACGTCAACACATCCGTCGCAGTCGTTTCTCCCATCCAGCGCCCGTGTAGACGTCGCATTTCGCGATGATCGACCACCGCGACGTCCAGTCGTCCGGCGCCGACGCCTTCCGCACTCAGCGCCGCTCTGGCCGCGCGTCGAATAAGCCGCCGTAGTCCTGCCTCGCATCCGGATACTTCGACCAAAATCGAAGACCCCGAGCGCGTACGCCGCGGAGAGACCTTTCGCGTCTTGCGCTGTGTCATGCGCTTCGTATGACGGGACCGACAGGCTCTTCCGGCCCGCGCGGGTAGGCGATGCGCCCGTGATGAAACGCTTGCAGGCTCTTCACGATGCTCTGTTCGACGCGAGCCAGTTCCTTGAGCGTGATATCGCAGTCGTCGAACTGACCGTCCATCAGACGGGCCATGGCGATCTCGTGAACGACGTTTTCGATGCGCCCCGGTGTCGGATCCTGAAGCGCGCGGACCGCGCCTTCCACTCCGTCGCACAGCATAAAGATCGCCGATTCTCGCGAGCGCGGCTTGGGACCGGGATAGCGAAACTCCGACTCACTGATCTCACGGTCCTCTCGGCCGTTGGCGCGGGCTTCTTGCGTCGCGCGGGCATGGAAGTAGCGGACGAGCGTCGTGCCGTGATGCTCCGCGATGAATTGGCGCAAGACGCGCGGCAGACCGTGCTCGCGGGCCATCGCCAGTCCGTCCTTCACGTGCGCGAGAATGACGAGCAGGCTCATCGACGGCGCCAGGCCCTGATGGGCGCTCGTCTTGCCCGATTGATTCTCGATGAAATAGTGCGGCTTGCTGGTCTTGCCGATGTCGTGGTAGTACGCCCCGACGCGAACCAGCAGTCCGTTCGCGCCGATCTCCTCGGCCGCGGCCTCCGCCATGCTGCCCAGCAGGTGGCTGTGCTGCCACGTGCCGGGGGCCTTCTCGATCAAGTGACGCAATAGCGGGTTGCTCGTATCCGCCCATTCAAGAAGCGTGAGGCTCGTCGTCATCCGAAACGCCCGCTCGATTACCGGCAAGAGCACCAACACCACGCTGATGCCGGCGAACGCCGCCAGGGCCGCGA
>CAYMXF010000145.1:5323-8146 GCA_964393935.1 uncultured Planctomycetaceae bacterium | reverse complement strand
AAATGGGATGGACGGTTCGCCGAGCCGAGGCAGCTTGGCCGCCAGGCGGGCGGCTTTGATCGCTTGAATCGCGGCTCCTCGAAATTCGTCTCGGGCGGCCTGGTCCCTCATGAGCCGGTTGAGTTCCTGCAAGTAGCGGATGAAATCGAGAAAACGGGCCGGGCGCGAGCTGCCCCAGTATTCCAGGCCCAGCTTGTCGAACCAGCTTAGAATCTCGCGGTAGGTATGATCGGTCTTATAGGGATGGCAATAACGGTCGTAGAAGGTGAGCAGTTCGCTCTTCGTCATTTTGTCGACCGGCTTCGTTCCATACAGCCGTTGGGCGAGTTGAAAGCGGGCCTCCATATCCTCGCCGGCCTCCGCGAGAATCTTCCGCTTCTGTTGGTTGAAGCGCCAGTGATTCCATCGATTGTAGAGAAAGACGGCGACAAAGCCGCCTTTGCGGCAGACGCGGACCATCTCCGCCAAGCCCCGGTAGGGATCCGACGTGTGATGCAGAACGCCCCAGGACACGACCCCATCGAATGAATCGTCGGGAAAAGGGACTTTGAACAGATCTCCTTCGACCGGCCGGAATCGATCGAACCCCTCCTCATCGGCGACCTGACGGGCGATGTGGAGCGAGGCCGCGGAGCTGTCCAGTCCGACGTATTCCTTCACGCCGAAGTGCTTCATTAGCAGCATGTGCCGCGCGGTGCCGCATCCCACGTCCAGGACCCGCGCGCCCGGCATCGCTTGATCGATTCCGAGAAACTTGTATTTGCAGATTTCGAACGGCAGTTGGCGGCGTCGTTCGGAGGCCGTCAACTGAGGGAACGGATAGGTGTTGTAAAAGTCGTGGACCGACTGCGTGATCGTGGGTGCTGGTATCGTGTCGGCTTGCATGGGGGACTATTAGGGCGGCGGTAGCAGGGCCATCACATCAACAACCGAAATGGTGCGGCGATTCAGTATTTCCCCAAACCGTCAACGGGCACTACTCATTTGGGGGCGACTCCGGTCCCCAGCCCGCGGGGCGGCGGACTGGGGTTATCGAACTCGCACAGGAACGGGCCCATCGCCAGATAGCGGAATCGCGCGTCGCGAGCGCCGCGGATCGCGTCCAACGGCGAGCAAATGATCGGCTCCTCGTGCATGTTGAACGACGTATTGATCATCGACGACAGTCCGGTCTTCTCCTTGTATATCTTCAACATTTTGTGAGTGCTGGCGTCCAGGTCGGGCCGGATCGTCTGGGGGCGGGCCGTTCCGTCGATGTGCACGACGGCGGGGCAGGCGCGAGCCATTTCTTCCGTGCAGTCGAAGGTGATGGTCATGAAGTTCGCCGGATGTTCCGCGCCCGACATGTTCTTGTACAACCGGTGGGCATCCTCTTCGAGGGTGACCGGGGCGAAGGGCATGAACTCAGTGCGATGAAGCCGCTCGTTCAGCCAGACGTTGACGGTCGGGTCCGTCGGCTGATACAGGATTGAGCGATGGCACAGCGCGCGGGGGCCAAATTCCATCGCGCCGTTGAAGCGGGCGACCAGCTCCCCGTCGGCGAGAAGGGCGGCCATTACCTGTTCTAAGTCATCCGGTCGGGTATGACGGACGCGCTCTCGTTCCATCGTTTGACGAATTTCTTCTTCGGTGAAGTCGGGTCCCCAATAAACGTTGTGAATGCGTTTCGGCTCGTACCGGTATTTGTCACCGAGCTTGCGTTGCTGACTACGGTGCCACGCCCACATCGCCGCGCCCCAGCCGAGGCCGCCATCTGCCATGTGCGGAAAAATGAAGGTCTTCTCAACGCCGGGGATCTCGTGAAGTTTTTGATTGACGCGAACGTTCGCGGCGACTCCGCCCGCAAGGCAAAGGTTTTTGAGCCCGGTGCTCTTCACATATTGAGCGGCATACTTGACCATGACGTCTTCGAGCGTCATTTGATAGGCATACGCCAGCTTTTCGGGGCCTTTCTTCTTGATAAGTCGGCGCAGCCAGGGGTAGCTGCCGTAATTATGAGGCGCTTCAAAAGAGCCGTTGACGTTGTAGAGACCCAATCGGGCGAAGGCCATGCACTCTTCGTCGTGAGAGCCGTGGGCGGCCAAGCCGGTGATCTTGCCCTCGTGGCGGAACGGCCGATAGCCGGCAGCCCGGGTCACGGCGGCATAGAAAACGCCCGCGGAATGGGGCAACAAAACCTCATGCACGAGTTCGAACTTACCGTTTCGACAGGCATAAAGCGTCGCGGTCTTGCCGTCGCCCCAGCCGTCCACGGTGAAGGCCAGGGCCTCGTCAAAGCCCGACCCGTAATAGGCACAGGCGGCGTGCATCAGATGATGGTCGGGCCGCTCGATTTTCTCGCGGTCGATGCCTCGTTCGCGGGCCCAATCCAGGAGCCGTTGGTTTTGCAGCTTGCTGAGTTCGAGTCGTTTTCGGTAATTGCGGAATCGCCAGATGCCGTAGTTCGCGAGTTTCCACGTCAACGGACCGGGATACGAAAACCACGGGACTTGATCGAGCTGACGCTGATCGTGCGAATACTCCGCATGAACGTCTTGGCGCACGCACAGGATTTCGTCGAGGTCTTGGAGACCGGCGCCGGACTTCTTGAGCATCCAGTCGATTGCTTGGACCGGCACGCCGTCCTGTTGCTTGACGCGGCTGAACCGTTCTTCGTTGGCGGCGGCGATCGTCTCGCCATCCTTGATGAGTGCCGCGCCGCTGTCATTATCCAATTCGCCTATGCCAAGAATGAGCATGGCACCATTGCCTTTCTATGCCCGCGCGTCAGGCCCGCATCTTCACCCAACCATCGGCCGACACCGGATTTTGATAACCCCATAA
>CAYMXF010000145.1:0-5223 GCA_964393935.1 uncultured Planctomycetaceae bacterium | reverse complement strand
AGCTGAATCAACTTGAATCGGCCGCCGGAGGTCAGAAGTTCGCTCAATTGATCGCAATAGGCTTCGATCTCTGCGGGCGGGGGCGGCTCGCCGTGTACCCTCATCCAGAGTGATTGGATGACGACGGGGCGGACCTTCGCGGCGTCTAGGATGTTCGCCAGGACGTGTGCGAGCGGGTAGTTCGGGCGGTTCACCCGTTCGTAGTATTCCTGCGTGCCGGCGTCGAGCTTGGCCCATATCTCGCCGTTGTTTTGATCGAGAATAGAAAGGCCCGTTCGGACGTTGGGCTTGGTGAGGTAGCACGCGTCGGTGATGAGCACGAGCTTGGTGTCGTGCAAACCACGCGAACGCCGAGCATCGGCGGCGATCTGAACGGCTTGCTCGAACTGTGGGCAGGTCGTCGGTTCGCCGTCGCCGCTGAAAGCGATGTCGCGGATGTGCCGCCGGTCAGCCGGTATGCTGTCGAAGGGCGGTTCGTTGTACAACTCGCCGCTCGTCGCGAGGTCCAGGAGCCGGTCGAGTTCGGCTTTCAGGACGGGCATCTCGACTTTTTTGGTAGGCCCGGGCGTCGTCCGGTCCACTTGACAATAGATGCAATCGAAGTTGCAGGCCTTGTCGGGGTTCAGGTTGATGCCGATGGACAGGCCGCCGCTCCGCCGGGAGACGACGGGATAGCAATAGACGAAGTCCCGCCAGCCGCGGTCATGCCGCTGATAGGCTATTTTGAGGGGGGTTTGGCTTTGCTTTTCCGCCATCATTCCGCTCTTTCGCCAACTCCCGGCAGCAGACCACATTATATGCGTTTGTGGGGACTTCGGGGTTCGTCGCTGTCACGATTGGCACGCAAATTGCTAGGTATATCCCAGCCGGTTCGTCCAGGTCTGGACAACGACGCCTGGACTGGTTAGTAAGGGGGCACGAGATTGTCCTTCATGAAAACGACTTTGAATCGCTCGCCGATCAAACGCCGCCGACAATCCTACTGGCGGCTGCTCTGGGCCGTCGTCTTTTTGCTGCACGCCCCGATCACGATCAAGGCGTTCGGTAACTTCCTAGGGCCGGAGGAAGGGCGCACGGCCTGGTCCTCGATCCTCTTGCTGACCCTCAGCAACGTCTTTTTCATCTGTGAAATTGCATTCGCGTATTCGCTGCGAATCCTCTCCGATCGCCGCCGCTTGGTGGCCTTCCTCGTCGTCATCGCCCTGCTGCACGTGGGCGTCCTCGAACGGGGTTTGCCGCAAACGATGCCCAACGCGGATCTGAATTATTGGCTGCTCACCGCGACCATCAGCGTTGTCTGCATTCGTACGCTGATGCAATTCGGCATGGCCTTTTGGCGTCAGGCGACCGGCCATGCCGTCGAGCAACGCCGTCAACTTGCAAGATGGTGGTATGCACTCCGCGCGGCGCCGGCCCGCGCGCCGGTATCGCCACAAGCCGTCCGGCGCTTCACGCCTCCGCGCGCTCCTCCCGCTTTCTGCGTCTAATCGCGTAGTGACCGTTCGTGCGCCCGATGAAACGGCGACGACGGCGCTATTCCCCCACTGATTATTTCATTTTTCGCTCTGAAGTTGCGGCGCTCGCATAGGGACTTCGGTCGCGCAGATTGCATGCGGCGAGCGATGGGCACGCGAAAACCGATCGCGGAAAGAAAGGCGTTTGTGATGCGATTCATCCTACCGGCATTGATCGGTCTGACGGCGGCTGCGACCGCTAAGGCCGGTGTGCCGTTCGAACTTCTGACCGGCGTGGACGTGGGCAAGTACCCCGGCGCCGCGAGGACGGTCAGCTCCAGCGGAGGCGGCGGTTTTCCCGGCACCTTTTACGACGGCGATCGTCTCGCTGGAACGTCCAACACCGGCCCCACGGTTACATTTCAAGGCAACGGCACTCCGCTCTTCCCGCCGAATCATGTCGGCGCATTGAGCTTCCTCTATCGCCGCGGCAGCGTGCCGTTTTTCGGTCAGACGCCGTTCATGGGTATCGACTTCCTCGGCGGGCCGTTGCTCGATTTGGACGGCGATCTCGGAAACGGCGTCCGCAGCCTAGTCCCCGTCGTATCGGCGACGCCCGTCGTCATTCCAGGGTCGTACAGCTTTCTTGGATTGGCGTTCGATTTTGCCGGCGGCTCGGTTGTGCTGGACTCGTTCGACGTGACCGGCACCAACGAAGGCGCTCCGGGCATTCAGGCCGAGATTGCCACGACGCTCGTGACGCCGGCGGGCACGACGCCAACGGGCGGCGCCGGCGATCGACCGAATCCGACGTTCGATACGCGGACTGGGACATTGACGGCGTACACCGGCATTGGTGGAACGCTTCCGGGCGTCTATCGGATTCAAAATCTGCCGGCCGAGCTTTGGTACGACTCGATCGATCCGAACAGCAGCTCGGCCGACGAACTCGGAACGCTTCAGCACTTCGGCCGATTCCGCGGCTGGCTCGTCTTGCGCGCCTGCAACTCGGGACAATTCCCGACGCTCGCAGGTCAGGGACTCGGCTCGACGCTTTGGCCCAACGTCGATGTCTCCGAGGTAAATAACGAGTTCAACACGGCGGTCACGATCTTCGGCGATACGGCGATCATCGAGGACGGCGTGTCGGGCGATCAGTTTTCCGCACCGGGTAACGGCGGCTTGGCATTGACCGACGCCGGCGGAGATCTCGGGGCGTATTTCGACAACGTCGTCACGCCGCTCGTCGGTTCGAGCGCCGAAGCCTACGTCTATCTCGAAGCCGCCGGTTTCGGGATCAACAACAGCGGCGATCCCATCTTCGGCGACACGAACGGCTACGACGAGGTGCTGCTGGCGAGAGCGGCCGGTGCGATCTCCCCTATCGGCGACGTGAACGGCGACGGCGAGGTCAATCCGCTCGACGCCGCCGCGCTGGCGAATGTGTTGGTGAATCCGGATGCGTTCACGGCCTGCGAGCGCCATCACGCGGATGTAAACGGCGACGGCACCGCTGACGGCCATGACGTTCAAGCATTGGTAAACGAGTTGTTTTGACATTCATCCGGCACAAGCCGGGTTTTTGGAAGGGAGCTTGATTCGATGAAGATTTTAAGAACTTTGATCGTTTGGTTCGTGATTTTCATGGGTACCATTTCGACCGCCTCCGCTCAGGAGTTTCAACTGCTCACCGGCGTCGACGCGGGTCTGACGCCGGGCAGCGCCCGCACCTATTTCCCGACGGGATTTCCGGCCACGGCCGTTCCCGGCTCGTTCACGGACGGCGATCGTCTGTCGGGCACGCCTGGCATGGCGGCGGCGACGTATGGCGGCACGGGCACTCCGCTCTTGTCGCCGAACCAATACGGTTCGCTCAGCTTCATGTTCCGCCGCGGCAGCGTGCCAATTCCCGGCGTCGGCCAGGCGCCGGTCATGGTCGTGGATTTTCTCGGCGGGCCGAAACTCGATCTGGACGGCGATCTGGGCAACGGCTCGCGACGCCTGACGCCGCAATCCGCTCAAACGCCGGTGGAGATCCCCGGCTCCAAGAGCGCCATTTCACTCTCGCTCGATAAAGGCGCGGGCACGGTGGGGCTGACGAACTTCGACGCGACGGCGACCAACCAGGGCTTTCAAGGCTTCGGCCCGAACATCGCCGTCACGGTGAACACGCTGGCGGGCACGCAGCCGAATACGACGCTGGGGTCGGCCATCAACCCCGCGGTCGATACGCGGGCCGGCGCGCTCAGTCCGCACGCCCCGAATGTGTACCGGATATCCAGCCTTGGCTACGAGTTTTGGCAGGATTCGATCGACCCCACTTCCTCGACGTCCTCCACACTGGGGACGTTTCAATACCTCGGCTCGATGCGCGGCTGGTATGTCGAGCGCGACGGCAACGGGAACTTTCCGACGCTCGCGGGACAGGGACTCGGGATGGCGCTCTGGCCCCTGGTCGATGCCGCGGATGTCGGAACGACGGCGAATCAATCGGGCGGGGCGCCGCCCATCGTAACGATCAATGCGGGGCCGTCGAGCGATCTGTTCACGGCGTCCGGCAACGGCGGTCTCTCGCTCACCGCTTTCGGCGGTGATCTGGGCGCGTACTTGGACAACGTCGTCGTGCCGCTGATCGATCCCTCTTCCACCAGCTTCGTCTATCTCGAATCCGCCGGTTTCGGCATGAACAACAGCTTCGACCCGGTCTTCGGCGACTCGATCGGCTACGACGTCGTGCTGATCGCCCAATCCGCGCCGGTACCGGAGCCGATGACGCTCGTGCCGCTGGTCGCCGTGGGATGGCTCCTTCGCCGGCGCGCTTCGCGCCGCTACCCAAGAAACGTGAGGTCCCTATGAACCGAACCCGAGTAAGCGCGTTCACGCTTATCGAACTGCTCATCGTGACGTCGATCATTTCGCTGCTCGTGGCGATCACCGCGCCGGCGCTCTCCGCCGCGCGGCGGCAAGGACAGATCACGACGTGTCAGAGCCGCTTGCACGAGGTGGCACGGGCGCTGTGGGCCTATTCCGTCGCCAACGATTCGCGCGTGCCGTACGTCGAGTCGCCGATGGTCAACAACCAATTCGGCAAGAGCACGGTGCCGAACGAGGCGGTCAATCCGTATGACCGCGAGCGATGGCCGCTCTCGCTTCAGAATGTCTTGATGCCGCTCTATCTCGGGGAGGATCATCGATTCTGGGTCTGCCCGGCGGCGAATTTCGGGTGGCCCAGGAACACACGGAGCTACGACATGACCTATCGCGATGCGGGCGCGAATCAACCGGCCGGCACGGTCACGGCCGAAGCGTCGTATCAGCGGGAAAGCTTCGGCTTCCTCGACGGGCGGCCGATGATCGAGCTGCACGTGCGATATACCGGCGATCCGATGGTCGACGCCCAGCGTTACGGCGCCTCGCGAGGCAGCTACCTCCGCGACATGGTTCTCCGAGAGGGAACCAAGGTGACCGGCCCGCACAACGGCGGGGTCAATGTGATTAACCGCGAATTCGGTGTGGAGTTTCGCGACCGGAAGGAGATGCAGGCGGACCTGGCGTTGAACGGGAGCGGCGTCCTGTTTTAGGAAAGAATCCTGCTGATCGTAACGTTCTTGTTGACAAGTAGTAGGAATCATGAACTCGCCTCCTTGCCACGACGAACGTAGCGACCCCGCTGAGGCCGTGGAATAAATATCGAGGCCTGGTTGTTTAAGGGATAGACCCTCCGCGCTGCCGAAAGGCATTCTCCCCGCCCTGCGACCCGCGCGGTCCA
>CAYMXF010000144.1:0-8172 GCA_964393935.1 uncultured Planctomycetaceae bacterium | reverse complement strand
CCCAACGCATAACCCGCCCATCCGCGGGGGTTCGCGATCAACGGCTTCACGGCGCGCGCCAAGCGCTCGACCACGCTTGTCCCAGAACCCGAGGTCGCCGCCCCAGTCCCGCCGATGCCGAATGCTTGGGCGAGAAACAACAGTGCGGCAAACCCGAGCAAGACGATGAGCAAACCTTGAAATCCCGAGAAATGCGTCACCGTGCCGGCAAGGCCGCCAGCGGCGGCCCCAAGCAGCGTGTAGGTGGTGAACCGCCCGAGATGATAGGGCGCCAATGCCGCACCTCGCAGACGAGCGAAGGTCGTAAAGGGAATTTCGGCCCCCTGAGCCAGCGTTGAGCCGACTTGGCCGAGAACGAACGGACCGCACATTCCGGCGCAGTGCGCGAAGCCGCCGACAAGGCCAGCGAAAAAGAGGGCAACCGCGAGGCCAAGCGCGTCGCCCGACGCGGCGAAACCCGCCAAGGCGTCGCCGCTTAAGATCTGATGCGCGTCGTGACCGGTCATTCGTTTCGCCGCGGTGGTTCCCGGATTTCGATTTTGGCGCAGATCGGGCGCATGTCGGCCCACGCTTGGGTGACGATCGTATAGTACACCCTCGCGGAACAACGCAAAGTTCACCGCGCACGCAAGCGCCAAGAGCGTCGCCGTAACGAGCTATTACGTGCCGGCGGCCAACGCCCCCCATGCCGGGCCGAGGCGGACCAGGCGACCCGGATCGAATCGGTCAGGATCATCAAGCCTGAATTTGCGCCGGCGGGACGATCGCCCGCAAGGTCGTCATCCGCGCAGTATCGATCTGACCGCCGAGAGCGCCCGCCCCGCGGTCTTGGATTTTGGAAACGGAATGCTGCGTCGCGCCGCCATCTTGCGTCCGAACCGGAGGAGATCGGCGTCGGTCAGTCGTTGGCGCGCGAGCGGCAGCACGAGCGTGTTCTCCCAGACGAGGTGCCGGCGCTGCGTTTCGGCAAATGCATGAGCAACGCGTCCGAGCTCAACGGCTGCTTCCTTTTTACCCGGGCCGCGTCGCTGCTCGAGGGCATCGATCAGCAGGTCGGCGAGCTCGTCATCGCCGACATGCTCGGCCGAAAGGATGCGAAAAACCGCGTCGATCCGATCCTCGGCGGTGCAGCGCTTTCGCATCAGGGGAAACAGATCCCGCTCTTCGTCTTGAACGTGGTAGGGCAAGTCACGCCGCAGATAGTCGAGAATCGCTTTCGCCACCCGCGTCCAATCCGGCATGGTCGGATCTGCGGCGATGCGCTCGAGATGATTGAGCACGACGCGTTGGCGGTAGTGTTCGGCGAATAGAAAGTCGATCGGCGAACGCAGGAGCTGCGGCTGAATCGGTTCGATAATCGGCGCTTGCCCGGTTGCGCGGTCGGAGGATGCGCGTTCGGCCATCATCGTCTCCTCCTTAAGGACGGATCGGAGCGCCGTTTCGGCGGGCGGTCCTCCAACCCCTCAAATCGTGTGGCGGCGCGTCGCCCCGCTCAATGCCCGCCCACCGACGCCAGAACATGGCGCGCGGGCGTCTCCAGCCCCGAACGCTGGAGGATGCGAAATAACTGGCGCGCCCCGGCATTGGCCAACATGAGGTTCTGCGGCAGGTGCGTTTGGATGATCTGGCATCCCTGACGCCGCGCCTCGGACTCAAGCGCCTCGACGAGTTGATTTGCGACGACGCCGCTATCGATCAGATCGAGCGCCACGAAATGCTCGATCGTGAGGCTTGCGCCATAACGGAGATCCGGCTCGACGCGATATATCGCGAGGCCCTGGATGTATCCGCGGTTGTTCGTCGCCGCGAGGATTCCCAGCCGCGGTACGTTGGCCGGCGCTGCAATCGTGGCGCCTGCGGCAAAACGCCGCCAACCGTCGAGCGTGAGGTCGTGGACGGCCAAGCGGGCCAAGGGATACGCTTGGTCGATACGCCCTGGATCGAGCGCCGTAACCTTCAGACCACGCAGCATCTTTGGCGACGGCAGCGCAATCACGGTTGACCTTCCATTGTTCTCCCGCGTTACCAATGACATGACTGCCGTCTAACCGTCGCTGATCCAGATCAAGAAACCTTTGCTGGGGTATGGAATTCGGGCAAAATAGGGCTGTTTAGCGTTCTTGGGATGTTCATGCGCCCTCTGCAAAACCCTCAGACCCGTTATCAGAACGAAATCAAGCTCGGCAGCCCGTGCAGCGCCTGCGAAATCCGTGATATCGCGGTGTGCGGTGTCCTTTCCGACATGGAGCTTGAGCGGCTGCGGGGAATCATTTCCACCGTCCATTGCGATGGCGGACAGACCATCATCATGGAAGGCGATCCGGCCGAGGACGTTTTCAATGTCGTGAGCGGCACCGCCAAGCTCTACAAACTGCTGCCCGACGGAAGGCGCCAGATCACCGGCTTCATGTTCCCCGGCGATTTCATGGGCATCGCGCTCAACGAGACCTACGCCTACTCGGCCGAGGCGGTGGCCAAGACTCAGCTTTGCCGGTTCCCGCGCCGCAAGCTGGAGGCGCTGCTCGACGAGTTTCCGAAGCTCGAGCGCCGGCTGCTCGGCGAGGCGGCGAGCGAGCTCGTCGTGGCCCAGGACCAGATGCTGCTGCTGGGACGCAAGACAGCCAAGGAAAAAGTCGCCTCGTTCCTCGTCATGCTGGCCGACCGGGCGGCGCGACGCGGCCGGTCGCCACAACTTATCGATGTGCCGATGGGCCGAGCCGATATCGCGGATTATCTCGGGCTCACCACCGAAACCGTGAGCCGTACGATCACCCAGCTCAAGGTTTCGAAAGTGATCGCGGTGCCCAACCGGGCGCAGATCCAGATCGCCCGGCGGGACGCGCTGAGCGATCTAATGGGAAACGGATAAGCGCTTCCGAGAACTCCCCAACCCTGCTGACTTGGTCGTACGTCAAATCGTCGCCGTGGTCGCGCGTTTGCGCCAGTGCCAGGTGAGCAGTGCGGCGGCGACGACAAAGCCGAGCGCGGGCGGATGGAACGAGCCGGCGCGCAGGTTGATCGTCAGCGCCGGCTCCGCCTCGACCACCGTCTTCAGGATCGGCGTGCTGGTGTAGCCGTAGACCACCGATTTGCCGCGAATGTCGGCAAGCGTGCGGATCGCCGAATCGTTGCGCACGAACAGGCCGACGCGGATCGGGAAGAGGACGCCCAGCATCCGGAGATTTTTCTGCGGGCGGCCTTCGAACGAGCCGACGCCGCGAAAGGCCTCGGTTATCTCGAGCGCATTGACGAAGCCGAGGTCGATTTCGCCGTTATCGACCAGCGGAATGATCACGCCGGTGCCGCTACCCGGCTGCACACGCGCCTGGATACCGGCTGACTCGCTAAGTGCGCGGGCGAACGCCGCGCCAAGCGCGTAGGTAAGCGTCCCTTGCGGGCTCGTTCCAATGCCGACCGGCTGGGCCGAGGCGGCAGATGCAATAAGCCCCGCCGCAATCACGGCGGCGCCGAACAGGCGGCGCATGGCTGTCTCCTCCGGTTGTTTCGTCCGCGGCGCCTTTCCTCGGCGGCTGGCTTCGCAAAGACGATCGAAAACCCCGGAAACGGGCCGCAGCGGGAGAATCGGGGATCGGCTGCGGCCCGTCAATTCACCCTGCCAGCGGCAAACAGGATCGCGCGTTCGACCCGAGGACAAGGTCATACATGACCAAAACGCGTCGTGCAATTTTGTAAACCGAGCCTAGACTAAGTGAAACAAATTTGACTGCCCGTACACTTATCGTAATCAGTGATCAACTGCCGATTTTCTGCAGAATTTGCTGCCTTGCATCGCGACCTTGATCATCTTTTGCACGCGCCATCAGGAAAAGCGCCTTGCCGGCGCTCTTGCTTTCCCAAAGCGCGCCAATGCTGCGCTTCTCCGCCGAGTCGGCACCGCTCCACAAGTGCGCGCCTTTGTACTCGACGACCAAGAGGCGTCCATCGGCTAGCTCAGCGACAAAGTCGGGGTAGAAATTGTCCGTCGAGGTCGGCAACCAGAAAGACGCTTTAGGCTCCCGCTCAATATTTCGCACCCAGTGCCTTACCTGCTGCAGTGTGTCGATCGTGCGAGCGCATTCGAATTCTTCCCCTGCCGCGTCGAGATCGCCGACGAACCGGTAGAAATGCTTTTGGAACCGATAGGCGCCTCGATACAGGCTCCGCGAAGGATATACGTTTGGGTCATATGAGAACTTGTGGTTAAAGCTCACCTCAACCGAGGCATCTGTAGCGAACAAAGTTTGCTGATAGCCTTTGCTGATCGCCTGCCGACGATAATCTTTGATTCGTTCCTGGATCGATTTGGCGAGCGGGAATTTGAATCGAACCAGGTCCGCAAGCTTGATGCCATTCGACGCCATCAATTCGCCAACCGTTCGGCGTATGAATTCCAGCATCACGGGCTGGCTTACATCGATTTGCCGGCACTCGCGGTCCAACCAGCGAGCTAGCTCAAGGTCCGTCCAGTCGGTAACGTAGGCTCCGAGCGAAAGCTGGCGCGCGTCCTCGATATGCGTGTAGACGATTCTCTGGCCGATCACGTCGATTTCCCATTTCTCGGCGGTTTCCGTGATCCGAAAATCCGGCAGCTCGGTCGGGTAATCGAGCGGGGTCCAGTTCGCCGCATCGAGAAATACCTCCAGATTGGCAAGCTCCAACTCTCCCTGCACCCACACGCATAGACGCGGAACGGCAAATCCTGCCCCACGCTCCGCCGGCGATAGCGGGCGTTGTACATATTTACGATGTCGCGCAATTCCGTCCTTGACGCGCTCGCGCGCGGATACCGGTACGGCGATTACGATCTGTCGCTCGACCTCGTCGGAGATTTCACCCGAAACAGTCACCTGCACCTTGCCGGACGGCGTCGGCTTTACGTCAACTCGCTCACGAACCTCCGAGGACATGGTTGTTAAATCCGGCGCTTCGTCGAGTTCGAATAAGAACGGCTTGTCCGGGAACGTGTAGTGGATGTCCTTCTCCGCGAGAAGCCACGGTTGACCTGCTTCGATATTGGCTTCCGCCTCCGGCCCCTCGAATCCCATCGCCACCAGGCGATCGCGTAGCTCGACGGCGGCCTCGGCAAACGTCGGCGAAGATACGTGGGCATAGGCGCGGTTGAGCGCCGATTCCTTGCGGCGTTTGGCATACGGCATCCGAAGCACCCGGCCAAGCAACTGCTCGACATCGGTGCTCGATCGGACGTTGGCGACCGAACAGAAGACATAGGCGAACGAGCAGTCCCAGCCCTCCTTCAGCGCTTCGATCGTGATCACGAAGTCTATCTTGCAAGCGGGATCGAAAAGATTGATCCCGTCAAGTTCGCGTTGGTCGCCCGTCGCAACGGCGATCCGCTCGGGGTCGATTTTTTCGTTTTCGATGAGATGTCGGCGAAGCACGTCGACGGGTACCGGCTGGTCCCTACTCTCGGCTTGAAGAAGGGCAATCGGCCGAACGAAATCGGCTTCGTTTTTCGCCATTTCCGCTAGTTGCGCGCGAGTCCGAATCGCACTGTAGACCGCGTCTTGCCAAGTTTGATGTTCGGTCAGGACGATCGGCAGCTTGATCATCTCCTCGGCTTTCAGCTCGGCGGCCGAAACGCGGAGGAGAACGTTGCTGCCCGTTCGTGGGTCGATGTCGGGCGTGGCCGTGAGTTCGACGACGCAGGACGGATTGACTCGCTCTAACGTTTCAAAAGTCAAATGGGTGCGGGCGTTGTGCGCCTCGTCCATGATGACGATCGGTCGATGCAGATACAGCAGATTGGCAAAGGAGAACCGAACGTCGCCCTTGTTCGGCCCGGCATCGACGCGCATAAGACCCGGCGTGGAGGGCGAGATGCGGCGGAAATGCTCTTCAAAGCTTTCGCTGTGATCATAGAGCCGGCGTCCGTCCTGGTCCCGCACGCGCAACGACGCCAACGTCCCGACGATGATGCAGACGCGATCCGTCAGGTCCTGCGGCCGAATCTGTGTCACCTCTGAAATATCGAACACGCCGACGCGCCCGCCGAACGCTGCATCCAATGTTTGCCGATAGGGATGGCTTGGGTTCTTAAGCGCATCAAGGGTTTGCGTGCGGATCGTCTTTGTGGGTACGAGCCATAGCACGACGGGGTACTGACGCTCGGCATACGCGCGAGCCGCAACGCCGACGGCGTGCGAGGCAAGAAATGTCTTTCCGCCTCCGGTTGGCAGACGCAGGCACACATACGGAACGCTCGCGAACCCAGACATTTCCCGATACGGCGGTACGGGCCGATCATCGTTTAGTCGCCGGGCAAGTTCGTCAAAAGCTGGCCTCGGGCCGCGTAATCGTGCGTCTCGAAGATACTCATCGAGCGCGTTCAGGGCTTTCTCCTGAAAAGACTTGAGCTTCATCGCGGCGTCCGGTCGGTCATCGGGCTTTTATGTCGTAAGGAGTTTGTTTGAAGGCGATCCCGTGATCGGCAAGCGTTGATGCCGTAAGTCGGCAACCCGCGCCATAGATCACCTTGCGCCCGGCAAACGGCGGTAGCGACCGCAGGATAGCGTGCGTCAGGACGTTTCCACCGTCCGAACTCTTATCGCGCAGGATGCCGTTGTAGAGCAGGTAGTATCCGGTGTCGTCGTGCACGCCGAGAAACGGCGAGTCGACCGGCCGGGAAAGTGGTAACCCGGTTTCACTAAACCAGACATGCGCCGCCAGCGTTGGGAACCGGATATTGGAGGCGATTCGTCCTTCGGCATCGAACACCGCCTCGCCCAATCGATAGAAGCGGAAACCGCTTCCTCCATTCCAACCGACCTCTTGCGAGACCCCTCCTTGCTCTCCCTCGACGACTCTCTTCAACCTCGGCACGCAATGCGACACGGCATGCTCGCCCATCTCGATGCCGATATACCGTCGGCCCATTTTATGCGCGACCGCCGCCGTTGTGCCGGAGCCGAGAAAGCTATCTAAGATAAGATCGCCGGGCTCGGATGCGATCTCGAATACTCTCTGAAGAAGGTGTTCCGGCTTCACCGTGTCAAAAACTTCAACGCCAGGCAGAACTTCGCGCTGATGGGCCTTCGCTTGGCGGGATGTTTTTACGTCGAGCAGTATTGTCGCGTGGGGGCGAACCGGGTCGAGCGGTGCATACTCCCGCGTGTAGGGTACCCAGACCTCTGTTTCTCCGCGCCGCCGTTTCTTCCAGATGATCTCGCCACGTTCGAGCATGGTGAAAACGGTCCCCTTCCCAGCCGACCATCTAGCTTCGCGTCCATCATCATGAATCGGCAATACAATTGAGCCGTCGGGCGCTGGAATACCGAAGAACATCGAAGGTCGATCTTGTCGAAGGCTATTCCTGCCATTCTTTTTCAGGAGTCGATCTCGATATCTACGCCCAGTGTCATCCTTTTGGGGAAATGCTTCCAGGACCGAAGGGTCACGACGCTTCTTAAAGCGAATCTTGGCGATATTAGCGGCATAGCAAAGAACATACTCGTGATCCGGGGTGATTCTGCTCATGTTTTCGTTTGGGCTATCTACCTTCTGCCATATGAAGCTAGTCACAAAGTTCTTACGGCCAAATATTTCATCCATGATCACCTTGAGGTAATGGCCTTCGTTGTCATCAATTGAAACCCAGATGCTCCCATCCTTTGACAAAAGCGCGCTTAGCAATTCAAGTCGCGGATACATCATTGCGAGCCACTGCGCGTGTTCGAGATTGTCGTCGTACTGCTCGAATGCGCTGCGGGTGTTGTAGGGCGGGTCGATGTAGATGCACTTCACCTCACCGGCGTAGAACGGCAGCAGCGCTTTGAGCGCCTCAAGGTTGTCGCCCTGGATGAGCATATTGCCGCTCGCCTGATCGCCGTGGGAGAGATCGGTGACGGGTTCCAGCAAGCGGTACGGCGCACGCTCGGCGAGCTTGATATCGATATCGCGGGTGAGCCAGTTGAGCGTTGGCATGACAAAGCTGTCAGAAGGTCAGTCGCGGTCGAATCGACCGTGACGGTGGTTTAATTTACCGAATTAAGATTCCTTGGCTAGCCGAGTTTTCGAACGTCGCGTGGCGCGCCCGCTCACCGCCCGCGCCAGACCGAGAGGCCCCAGGGCGAAAGCTTGATCGGCAGGTGGTAGTGATCCGCCGGATCGGCAACGACCCGGAAACCGAGATCGACACCGCGCTCGCCCAGGTGT
>CAYMXF010000143.1:5645-8176 GCA_964393935.1 uncultured Planctomycetaceae bacterium | reverse complement strand
CGGTCTTTTGCAGATGCGCGCCGCCGCGAAGTTTTTTCTGCAAAGACTCCACGACGGCGGCGGCCTTGCCGACCGACTCGCCGTCGCCGACCAGTTTGAGCGTGGAATCGCGGGCGAAGAACTTGACGCCAAGGGTCTCGCGGATCGCCCGAAGGTTGCAGTCCGCCGGGCCAAAAAGCTCGATCCGCCGATCCGGCGGGCCGTCCAATGTGATGACTAATTCCAAGTTGCGGCACGCTCCTCGTGAAGAACTGTATCTCCCTTATTGTACCAACATCCAGTAGGCGATGGGAGCCGTCGGCAGGAGCGAATCGATAATATCGAGCACGCCGCCGAACGCCGGTATCGCCTTTGCAGAGTCTTTCGCCTGTGCCCCGCGCTTAATCAGCGATTCCAGGAGATCGCCGCCCTGGCCGACCAGCCCCATGAGCAGTCCGAAAACGGCGGCGGTGGATAGCGGCGGGAAGGCCGCGGTCAGCGGCGATGGGTCCGCGTACGTCCGCACCAGGTGTGCGACAAGCATCGCGACGCCCGCCGACGTGGCGAGGCCGCCGATGAAGCCCTCGACCGTCTTCTTGGGCGACAGCCAAACGATCAGCTTGTGCCGCCCGATCGCCCGACCGGTGAAATAGGCTCCGATGTCGCAAAACTTGACCGTCCCGACGAAATAGAGGAGCAGCCAGACCGCGCCCGGCGGGCCGAACATGCGGATGCGAATGAGGTACTGCGGCAGAAGCCCCAAATAAAGAACGATGAACATCGACAAGGCGATGTCGGCGATGGCGCCTTCGATGCGGCGTCGGGCGGCGACGAAACAACAAGCGCCGATGAAGCTTACCGTGAGAGCAACGGTCGTTAGCTGCTCCGCCATGGCGCGAGGGCTCGTCGCGCCGAACATGCAGTTATTACTGACCGCGTAAGGAATCAACACGAGGACGATTGCACATCCGATCGGCCACAGCGCAAGAGGCGCATGTCCCGCCGCCTGAAAAAGCCCCCGCAGCTCCAAGCCGCCGAGCACGACGAGGATGACGAGAATGACGACGACGATCAGGCCGCCGAAGTAGCTGTGGACGCAGGCCCCTGACCGCGAGAGAGAATCGTCGGCGTAGATCAAGCCGACGAGCGCGGCGATCAGCAGGGCCCCGAAGAACAATCGTTGCCAGAGCATGGCGAAAGATTATCGACGAGCGGCCTGCGACGCCAGGATCAGCGAACGGACATCCAATTCGACGGGCGTGTTTTCGGGCGCGGGTCGATTGCCCTGTGAAAACGCGACGTACATCCGCAGTCGATTCGGCTCGAAAACGACGCTGTGATAGGTGAGCAGACGGCCGGAGACCTCGACGCTTTTCAGGATTCCGAATGCATCCGGCGCGCCGAGTTTTTGGTCGTACTCCCGCGAGCCCTTGAGCCGTTTGTCGATTTTTTCGTAGCGATCGCACGACGTTGGCGGACCGCGTTTTCGATATTGATTGGTGCAGGTGAGCATGTCCGCGAGTGGGCCCGATGCCGACTCGCACAACCGGGTGGTCAATCCGCCATCGCGGTCCAACTCGCCGTCGTATTCGAAGACGGCCGCCGGCGGATGCTTCCCGTCGAAAGGGAAAGCAATGGGGACGTTGTTGCCGCAAACCGTGGTACGCTTTTTCAGCACGCCCGCCACGTCATCGATCGCCGTCGCCGCGTGCGCGCTCTCCAACGCTTCGCGCAGCGCCAGCGCCCGCGGCGTGAGACGCGAAGGATCGGTCGCCGCACCGCCCGTCGCGTCGTGAAGACTGATTGCCACGCCTTCAGCGTTCATGCCGGTCAGGCAGCCGATGAAACAGGGCCAAGTGACGGAGACCCAGGCCAATGGCTTCGCGCCGGGCGGCGGGATGCGCACGATGACGATTTGCTGTCCGTCCATCGCCGGGTGGTGCACCCAATCGAGATTGCGACCAGCGAGCGTGTGGCCGTCTTTCGTCAGCCGTCCCCATGCGGCGAAAGACGAGCAACCCATTCGAGCCGTATCCGGTATACAGTTAATCGCGACAAGATCGCGATATTCCAAAGCCCGGCCGAGCGCCGGAACTTTGATATCGCCGTTCAATCGCGCCTTGCCGCCATCGACGATGCCTTCGAGCTCCTCTTGATAGGATTTGGAAATCGTCATCCGCTGCATGACCATGAGCGACGTGACTTCGTACGCCTTGATCGAGTCCTCTCCGCCGAGCCCGCGTAGATAGCGGTCCAGAAGTTTGATGCCATCGGGCGCGAGCAGATAGCCTTGTGCGTAGCCTTGCTCGCGCGGCGTTCCCCAGACACGGAGGATGCGCACGCCTTGAACGTCGCGAAGCTCGCCGTTGACCGCCCGCGCGGGTTCATCCGCCCACGAAGCGGCACAGCAATTGGCGGCGACCCATATTGCAATTAAGAACGCTGACCGTGACCATCTCGTTATCACGCTCAAACCTCCGAAATCCGAAATCCACAATTCGCTCGCGCCCGCGCTATAGTAGCTCCTTAAGCTTGCGCTTCAAAATCTTCCC
>CAYMXF010000143.1:0-5545 GCA_964393935.1 uncultured Planctomycetaceae bacterium | reverse complement strand
TTTTCAGATTGCGATACGTCTGGCAAACGCCTTTGGGCACGCCGGACGTCCCGGAGGTGTACAGCAGCACCGCTACGTCATCCGGCTGCACGGTCGGTGGCGGCGGCTTGCGATGCACCCGCTCCAGGATCATCTCGCGTTTGACCGGCAAGTCCTCGATGAAGACCGCCTTGACCGGCAATTGACCGACGAGTTCGGAAAAATGCTTGACGGTATAGATCGTGTCGAGCCCCGAGTCTTTGACGATCGCGGCGATCTCCGGCGGTTGCAGTAGAAAGTTCAGCGGGACCACGGTCCGTTCGGCCCACAGCACGCCGTAAAACGTCCCGGCAAACGCGCAACTGCTCGGCATCAGGATGCCGACGTGCGGGCTTTGCGTCGTCTTCTCCACCTGGCGGCGCATGACGTCGGCGAAGCGGACGAGATTTCCGTACGTGAGCGACGTGAACGGGTCCGCCACGGCGGGCCGATCCCCGCCGCGCTCGGCTGAAGCCATTAGAGTCTCGATCAGCACGCCGCACTCCGTTCGTCGATGAAGTCATAGCTTAATAAGAAGGCTAGAATCCGGCCACTCTGGAAGAACGAACACCGGACTTCTGATTATTGAAATAAGATGCTATGATAGGTATAAGGAGAGCATCATGACCGCGAGTGTGATAGCATCTGAGAGCACCGAAGCGCTACATGGCCTGCGGATGACGGCCGAAGAATACGCGGCCCTGCCGGAGTGCGAAGGTTGGTACGAACTGATTGATGGAGTGGTTTGCATGTCTCCAAGTCCTCTGCCCCTTCACCAAAAAGTCGCCGCGAGGATAACCGGCCAGATTACAGCTTATCTTGATGCCCATCCCGTCGGCGAAGTCTTCGTCGAGGTCGATGTCTTTCTCGGTGAAGGGCCGCGCGGCGGCGACCTCGTCTATCGCCCTGACATCGTGTTCGTACGAAACGAAAGACTCCCTCGGGGCCTGGATCGCATCACCGGCGCTCCGGATCTCGTGGTGGAAATCGTATCGGACACGTCGCGGCGATACGATCACGAAACGAAAAAAGGTGATTACGAGCGTTGCGGTGTCGCGGAATACTGGCTGATCGACCCTTACCGTAAGGAGATGAAGTTCTACCACCTTAAGCAGGACCGGTATCTTGTGATGGCCCCCAGGGGTGACTCGCTTCCAAGTGATGCAATTCCGGGATTCTCCCTCGATTTGAATCGCGTACGACGAACCTTTGAATGATCGGCGAGACTTAAGCCTACGCCGCCCCGGACGACTGCCGCGCCGTCGTGATCTCGCGCACCGCCGGCAGGAAATAATCCCGCGCGATCACGTCCCAACTCATCTGACTGGCCAGTTCATAACCCCGACGGACATACGCGCCCTTCTCCGCCTTCGAACGCGGCAAGCGCTTGAGCACTTCGCGGGCCACGTCCGACGCGACCTCGTCGTCGAACTCCTCACGGGCTCCGCGCGACATCTTCATGTACCCCTCGATCGTATCCGGCGTCGCCCGGTAATTCGTATAGTCCGCGATGACGACGTTCGGTGTGCCGCCGCGTCCCGCGACCTTGGAGACGAACTTCGCACAACCGCAAACGCTGCTCATCACGCAGATCGCCCCGAACGACAGCGCCTCAAGCTGGGCGATGCCGAACGGCTCGTAGATCGACTGGCCGAACTCGACATCGCTGCCCTTGCGGATATCCCAGAAGCGCATGTCCCGCGGCATCCGCTCGCCGCAACTGGCCCGATCGAATCCGAACTGATTGATGAAGACGATCTTGCAATTGCGGCTCCTGGCATTGAACGACTGCACGCCGGAATAGAAGAGCGCCTCGCCGCCCGCCAAGTCCGGCATCCCCTCGCGATGCGCCACCGGCCAGTCCCACCATCGCTCCATGTGCAGGACGTCCTCGCTTCGCCGCGGGCCGCCAATCTCGGTGGACAGCACGAAGAGCACCGCCGTCGATTCGTTGCGACGAAAGTCCTCCTCGATGTATTTCATCACGTTCAGGTCGCGCCAAAGCCCCTTGCTCGGCGACATCCGCGTCACGTGCGTAAAAACATAATCCGGCCGCTCGCCGAGCAGCGCCTCCGCGTATTCCTGAAGCCGCTCCTTACTGACGGCCGCCTCCTGGCCCGCATTCTCATACGCAGGGATGCCGTTGTAGGTCAGCCGAATGTTAGATCGGGCCATCTCCGGCGACAGAAAGTGCAACTCATCCACGACGAAATCGCCAACGGCCAGCGTCACATCCAAATGCCGGCTCGCCTCGGCGAGGGCATGGCGGAAATATCCCGATTGATCCCCAAACAAGTCGTTGACATAGCGTCCCTGCGGGCGAGATCGCGCCAAAACGTTGTAGAACATCGTGTCGTGACCGGAGTGCTCCTCGACGATCCTCCGCACCGGCGGCACCTCGTGGGCGTAGTATGCCGACCGCATGTTCCACTCGGGGTGCAGCTTCGCCGCGAGCGCCGTCGGCAGACCCATGAACTCGTGCGCCACGATCAAGCAATCAGAATGCCCGGCCCCGCCGCACAACGCGCGAACGGCCGCCAGCCCCGGCTCCGCCAATCGCACGTACTGCTCATACTCCCAGCTCTGCTCGTAGCGCGTCGAGACGATGCCGAACGCCTCGAAAAGCCGGCCCTTGAACGCATTGACGTAATCCGCCGCCGCCCGGCCGATGTCGATCAGGATCACCTCCGGCCGCTGAACCATCCCCGTTAAGGGGTCGCGCAAAAGCCGACGGCCATAGACGATCTCCACGTGATAGCGTTGCTGGATGTGCCGAAACGCCTCCGCCAACGCGTGGTTCGTCCGCCCGTCGATCGAAGAATAAAGCACCTCGCCCTCAGGCCCCAGCCGGTCATCCACGCCGCCGTCGGTGCTAAACAGCGGGCACAGCAGAATCGTCCGATCGACCGCGTCGACATATTGCGGAGCGGTAATCAGCCCCTCCAGGACCGTCCCGATCCCCCCGATCTTCAGGACGGCTTCGTGCGTGACGTGAACGATGTTGAGCATGAAAAACTTCCTCGCCTTCTCGACTTCGCAATTGGGGATTGTAGCACATGCCGTAACCCCCTCGGAGTCGTCAGTATTGATTCGGCATTCCCCGTCGATTTTCGCAACAGGATCGGACGTTGTACCTAAAACCCCGCTACGGATATAAAATGAGCTGCTAATGATCACCTTTTCCCTCCAATCCGGCTCCAACGGCAACTCGATCTACGTCGAGGCCGGCGATACGCGGCTCCTTTTCGACGCCGGGATCAGCGGCGAGCAGGCCGAAAACCGCATGCGCGAGCACGGTCGAAAAATCCGCGATGTGCAGGCCCTCATCATCTCCCACGATCATTCCGACCACACCCTTTGCGCCGGCGTCTATCAGCGAAAGTTCGGCCTGCCCATCTACATGAGCCAAAAGGTCTTTCGCGCCGTGCGCTACAAGATCGGCCGCGTCCGGGATGTCCGCTCTTATACGCCCGGCGACAGGCTCGCGTTCGGCGACGTGACCGTCCACACCGTCCTGACGCCGCACGACGGGATCGACACCGTCTGCTTCGTCATCGAGCACGAGCGCAAGCGCCTGGCGATTCTCACCGACCTCGGCTGCCCCTTCCCCGAATTGCAGTCCCTGCTCGCCGACGTCGACGCTGCCTACCTGGAGAGCAACTACGACATCGAGATGCTCCGCACCGGCCCCTACTCCGAGCCCCTCAAGCAACGCATCGCCGGAGACGGCGGCCACCTCTCCAATGACGAAGCCGCGGAGCTGGCGGACCTCTGCACGACCCGCCGCCTGCAATGGCTGGCTATCGCCCACTTGAGCCAGGAGAACAACCGCCCCGACCTTGCCCTCGACACCCACCGCAAGCGCATCGGCAAGCTCTTTCCGATCCACCACGCATCGCGCTACCACGTCAGCGAAGTATTCGAAGTGTAACACTTCCTTATGTGCATGACCGACCATCCCCCCGATCCTGGTTCCGACCCAACACCGCGCCGCCGCCGTCCGCGTTATACGGGCACGCACCCCCGCCATTTTGACGAGCGCTACAAGGAGCATGACGCGGACAAGTACCCCGGCATCGAGGCCCACGTCCGCGCCCAAGGTCGCACGCCCGCCGGCGCCCATGTCCCCGTGATGGTTGCCGAGGTCCTCGCCGCGCTCCGCCCGGCTCCCGGAGAGATCGTGGCCGATCTCACGGTCGGTTACGGCGGCCACGCCCTCGCGTTTCTCGAACGCACCGCGCCCGACGGTCAACTGATCGGGCTCGATCTCGATGGCCCGCAACTGGAAGCGACCGGCCGGCGGCTCGCACAGATCGTCGACCCGGCGCGCCTGCATCTGCACCACAGCCATTTTGCCGGTCTGCCGAAGTTGCTGGCGGCAGACGGGCTTGCGGGTGTGGATATCATGTTCGCCGACCTCGGTCTGTCCAGCATGCAGATCGACAATCCAGACCGCGGATT
The DNA here is from genome assembly GCA_964393935.1 of uncultured Planctomycetaceae bacterium. Lineage (GTDB taxonomy): Bacteria > Planctomycetota > Phycisphaerae > UBA1845 > UTPLA1 > DATEMU01. The sequence goes on along the minus strand of CAYMXF010000143.1, from coordinate 1,066 downwards.
CTCCTACAAGCACGACGGCCCCCTCGACATGCGGATGGACGCCCGTCGGCCGCGCACCGCCGCCGATATCCTGCGCACGATTACCTGCGAGGAGCTTGCGACGGCGCTGCGCGACTTCGCGGACGAGCCGGAGCACCAACGGATCGCGCAAGCGATCATCCGGCGCCAGTCCGAGCGACCCATCACACGGACGCAGGAGCTGGTGGACGTGGTGATGAACGCGAAGGGTTTGACGCGCCGGTCGTGGCGAGATTCCGGAGCGTCCGATCTGCATCCCGCGGCCCGCACGTTCCAGACGCTGCGGATACTGGTGAATGAAGAGCTGCACGGTCTCGAGCAGCTACTACGCATCGCGCCCTATTGCCTGAAACCCGGCGGCCGCCTGGGCATTCTGACGTTTCACAGCGGCGAGGATCGACGGGTGAAACACGCTCTGCGCGACGGCCTGCGCGAAGGCGTGTACTCGCGGATTTCCGACGAACCGCTGCGCCCCACCCCGACCGAGCGTCACGCCAACCAGCGCAGCACGCCCGCGAAGTTCCGTTGGGCGGTGCGGGCCGTGGCGACGGAGTGACGGAGATCGACGCGACCAGGGCGGGAGCGTCGATAAACCTCGAACAGCCGTGCGGGCGGGCCGCGCTTTCGCACGACGGGACCAGGCGGTATGCTTTGGCGGTGGCGAGTGAACACGCTCGCCGAAAGGAGTTGTCATGGCACTCGTGATGATTCGGCACCGCATCGAGGACTACGCGCGTTGGAAAAAGGAGTTCGACGGTTTCGTGGAGAAGCGCCGCGCCGGCGGCGAGAAGACGTTCCGCGTCGCGCACACCGTTGGCGACGAGAACAACCTGTGCCTGGTTTTCGACTGGGACACGGCGGCCAACGCCAAGCGCTTCACGGAATCGCCGGAACTGGCGGCGGCGATGAAGCGCGCCGGGGTCTGCGAGACGCCGGAAATCTGGATCGCCGAGGAGCTTGCCAGCGGGCGCACGTAGAGCGCGGCCCAGTCCGACCGAGCGCTACGCCAACCCGCGCAGCACGTCTGCGAAGTTCCGCTGGGCGGTGC
>CAYMXF010000142.1:0-8198 GCA_964393935.1 uncultured Planctomycetaceae bacterium | reverse complement strand
TCAAAGAGGTCGTAAATGTATTCGCGCTCGTTAAAGGTGTAGAGGAAGGCGGTGAAGGCCCCAAGATCGAGACCGGCCGTACCGATGCACAGCAGATGGTCCTGTATACGGGACAGCTCGGCGATGATCGTGCGGAGCACCTTGCAGCGGGGCGTCAGCTCGATGCCGAAGAGCTTCTCGCAGGCCGTGTGCCAGGCGATGTTGTTGGCCATCGGGCTGATGTAGTTCATCCGGTCGGTGACGACGACGTACTGGTTGTAGTTCAGGTGCTCGCCGAGCTTCTCGAAGCCGCTGTGCAGGTAGCCGATGTGCGGCGTGCAGGCCACGACCGTCTCGCCGTCGAGTTCGAGGACGAGCCGTAGCGTCGTATGGGTCGCCGGGTGCTGCGGCCCGAAGTTCAGCGTCCACAAATCGCCGCCGACGTCCTCGCGCTCCAGCCGGGTCGGGACGATGTCGGGCATAACGGCCATCTCTTCACTCCCAGCCCGGGCCATGCGACCCGGGGCCGGTGAATGTTAGCCGAGATGACCGCCGGCTGCGAGCCGCCCCCCTTCGTCGCTCCGTCGCTTCGTGGCCTCTTCTCCCTTCGTGGCTACGTGGCTTCGTGCCTTCGTGGCTCCTTCTCCCTTCGTCGCTTCGTCGCTCCGTCGCTTCCTCTCCCTTCGTGCCTTCGTGGCTACGTGGCTTCGTGGCTCCGTGCCTTGCGGTTTCTTCCCTTCGTCGCTCCGTCGCTTCGTCGCTTCTTCCTACGAGCACACCCCTCCCGCCAGCAGCTTGGCCACGAACTCATCGATGTCGTTGCCATCCACCATATTGTTGCCGTCCATGTCCCCGGCGCAGGCCGGGCCGGCGGGGACGGTCAGGGTGGCGGGGTCGCTGGTGTCGCTGCCGCAAGCGTTGGTGACTACGCAGTCGTACGCGGCGTTGTCAGTGATGGAGACGTTGCTGATCGTCAGGCTCGCGGTGGTCGCGCCGCTGATGGTGCTGCTGCAACCGGAGGCACCGTTGTTGAGGTTGACGGTGTTCTTTCGCCATTGATAGGAGAGCGTCGCGGTGCCGGTGGCGACGACGGTGAAATTCGCATTGGCCCCGGCGGCGATGGTTGCGCTTTGGGGATGCTGCGACACTTGGGGAGCCTCGCAAGCTGGCGGTAGCGCATACCTTGCGATCCAGGCTTCGGGGTTGCCGTTTGGATTCGTGCCATTGCCGGCGACGGTAACCACGTTACCACTGAGCGCGATGCCGGACGCGTATCGAAGAATCCAACCCGAAGGAATCGTTGCTCCGGCATTCAGCAGAACGTCGGAGACTCTTGAAATGTTGTTCGATGAATCCCAGATCACCGCCTCGATTCCAACATCGCTCGTGCCGTACCCTGAGGCGAATTCGCCGCCTGCGGTGATGTCGATGGCGTAGCTGTCTTCGACTCCGCCGGGCAGATCGCCCATGAGTTCTAATCCAGTGCCTGATCTCCACCGAATGGCACGGTCGAGTCCAGCGCCGCCGAGGAACGGCCGCGTTCGCCCGACAGCCATCAGTCCATCGCCCGTCACCTCAAACAACACGCTGTCAAAGTTGTCGCCGGGTATGTCGCCAAGTCCGATCAATCCATCGGTCTCGGTCCAACGGAAAGCCTCGCCGCCTTGCGCGCTGGAGCCGTTACCGATCAAAACGCTCCCGTCTCCTGAAATGCCGTGCGTCGTCGATCCGTGGCCCCCACCGCTGAAGTCACCCAGGCTGACCAGACCGCTTGCGGCGCTCCAGTGGAAGGCCTCGTAACCGGCCGACGCCAAGCTCTCACCTCCGATTACAGTTCCGTCTGGAGACACGCAAAAAGCGTAGGTGTCCACACCGCCACCCGGCAGATCGCCCAGCGGAATGATCCCCTCCGCGGCGGTCCAACGAAAACCCTCGCGTCCGCTTGCGGTCTCACACTGTCCGACGATTACAGATCCATCGCCAGAGGCGTCGTACCCATAGCTAAAGAACGCGCCGCCCGCAGCGTCTCCCAGTCCAACTATTCCCGTGCCGGGTGTCCATCGGAATGCTTCGAGGCCGTTCTGGGAACTGCTTTGACCAACAACCGTAATCCCATCGTGTGACAACCCATAGACTTCACTGTGAACCGCGCCACCGGGGAGATCGCCGAGGCCCTGGAAGCAGGGGGGTGTCGTACATTGGCTGTTCGCCGGTTGGGAGGCGAGCGCGCCGACGACTATTGTAGCTCCAGCGATCACGGCGCGGCGCGAAAGGCGCAGTCGGCGTTCGTGTTCAGCGGTGAATGCGTCAAAGACCGAGGCGGCGGCGCGCGATATGTTTCGCAGCATCCCCCAGCGCCACGCGGCGAATTGCAACTCCTTCAGGATTCGGGGATAGGACGGGATTCGATTCCACAGCGACATGTCTTGTACCTCCATTCGTTGGGCCAGCTCCGAAAGGGAGAGGCTCTGGAGGGAGGGAGAGGAATTGATTGGCCCAAGGGGCCAGGAAAAGCCACGGAGCCACGAAGCCACGAAGCCACGGAGGGGCGGAGGGCCGGGAAGAAGCCACGGAGCAACAAAACTACCAAGCCACGGAGGCTTGGGAGAGCCTAGCCTTTCCAGTTCTCCAGGCTTCGGATCAGGCCTTGAAGCACCCGGTCGGTCTCGGCTTGGAGGTCCGCCAGGTCCGGCGATACCGTCAGGAATCCAAGTTCCTCCGCGAGAATCAATTGAGTCTGGAGTTCCATAAGGGAGCCGCGAGCGGTCCTCAGAAATCTGAGGTAATCCGGCAGGCTCTGTCTGCCGTGGCCCTCGGCGATGTTCGACGGAATCGAGACGGCCGCCCTGCGCATCTGCGAAGTCAGGCCGAACCTCTCTTCGTCGGGCATTTTCTTTGTATTGCGATAGACCGCCTTGGCCAGGTCTTTCGCTTTCTGCCAGGCGATCAGGTCCCGAAACGTTTTGATTTCCATCGCTTTCTCCAGTTCTGCCTCCGTGGCTCCGTGGCTCCGTGGCTCCGTGCCTTCGTGGCTCCGTGTCTTCGTGGCTTCGTGGCTTCGTGGCTTCACTGTACCTCCTCAACAATCCGACAAACGATTCGGAAGGGTGCGGCGGCTCGTCCAGCGACCGGCGAATTCGCCGCAGGCGCTGCCGGGCCGACTGCGACGCCCACCAGCGGTCGGCGCAGGCCGTGAACGCCGCTCGGACTCGGGGCGCGATTGACACCGTGGGCATGAGTCTGGTGTATTGCGTCGCCGCTTCATGCAGTCTTCCTTCGCGTTCCAGCAGTTTTGCAAGTTCGATCCCTGCGACCTCCTTTGGCGACACCTTTTGATAGGCTTCGATGGCCTCAGCCGTCCGGCCTTCGGCCGCCAGGACTCCGGCGTTGATACGCCCAGCGGCACCGAGTTCGTCGCGGCGCGGCATGTGTTTTGATTCTTCGAGCCAGCGGCGGGCGCGCTGGGCGTCGCCGCACTTTGCGGCCGCGTCGGCAAGGTATTCCATCAAAAAGCCGATGTTGGGAAACGCCTCGACGGCCTTCTGAAGGCGGGGGTAGGCGCGCGGGGCCTGGTCGTCGAAGAGATAGAGAATGCCAAGGGCTGCGTCGACGAGTGGGTCGGGCTGGGCGATGGGATCGCGCGTTTGTTCGTAACGAGCCCAGTCCTTCAAGGCCGTTTCATATTCCTGCGTCAAAAACGCGAATAGCCCCGTCGAACGAGGATCGTCCCATGATCCCGCCTTTCCCTCGCGCGCCGCGGCGACAATGGCGCGCTCACGGCGAAGCTCGTCATCAAATGGCGACAGTCGAATGGCCGCGTCATACTCGGTCAGGGCGTGGCCAAAGTCGCGACGACGTTCCTCCCAGGCGGCCGATCCATAGCGATGGACTTGGTCCCAAACGAGCACGGAGATGATGTTGTTGGCGTGGTCGGGACTGAGCAGCGCTAGCCGGGCCTCGCGGACGTGCCCCGCTACCCAGCCGGGCACAAAGAAGACATACACGACCAATGCCGCAGCCAGGGTCAGGGAGACGGCGCTTCCCAGCGTCACCCCCCAGGCGGCGGCGCGGTTGCGGCGAACGAGCTTGGCTAGACGCGTGGCCAGGCCGGCCCGCTTGGCGCGGATGGGTTTGAAGGACAGCAGCCTCTCAAGATCGTCCGCCAACTCGTCGGCGGTCTGGTACCGACGCGTCGGCTCGGCATCCATCGCCTTGGCGACAATCGTTTCCAGATCGCGCGGTAAGCGCGGATTGACCTTCCGCAGGGGTGTACCAGCGCCACTCTCAATCAAGCGCAGCATGAGCGTCGGCGAATGCGTCGCCGCTTCTTCCCCCTTCGTCGCTTCGTGGCTTCGTCGCTTCGTCGCTCGTTTCCCAAACGGCAACCGCAGGGCCAGCACGTGATACAGCGTGACGCCCAGGGCGTAGACATCGCTGCGCGCGTCGATCGCCCCGGACTCGCCGCGAAGCTGTTCCGGCGGGGCGTAGGCCATCGTGCCGACGAAGTGCCCCGGCTCGCTCAGGGTGGCATCCGTCTCGCGGGCTAGCCCGAAGTCGGAGAGCAGCGGCGTGCCGTCGCGGCGCAGCAGGATGTTCGAGGGCTTCACGTCGCGATGCACCAGGCCGGCGGCGTGAACCGCCGACAGACCGCGAGCCACGGCGATGGCGATGCGACAGATGAAGGTGGTCACCGTCGCGCCGCCGGCCGCGTCGGCGGACATGTTCAGGAAGCCTCGCAGGTCGGCCATCGTGACCGCCGAGCCGCTGCTGCCCCTTGATCCCGTGCTGGGCGATGGGAATTGCCTGAGCCAGGCGATCAGCTCGCCCAGCGATTTACCTTCGACCCACTCCATGGCGTAGGCCAGCACGCCCTCTTCGTGGATTACGTCGTGGATGGAGACCACGTTGGGGTGGCGCACGCCGGCGATGGCCTCGGCCTCGCCCCGGAATCGCTCGCGGGCCCGCGAGGAAGTGGCAACGCCCTGCGGAAGGATTTTCAACGCAACCGGTCGCCCGGCAACACGCTCCTGCTTGGCCAGGTACACCACGCCCATGCCCCCGCGGCCCAGTTCGCGCAGCAAGGTGTAGCCGTGAAGCGTCGGCAATGCCGCGGCGGGGCCCACCGCCAGTTGCCGGGCGACCTCCAGCAGGCGCTGGACCTCGGTGAGCAGGTGTTCGTGGCCGTCAAGAAGCTCATCGGCGCGGACGGCCTGCCCGCGCTCCAGTTGTGCGATGGCAAAGTCGAAGGCCCAGTCGAGCCAATCCTGATCGGCGATCGGAATGTCTGGCTCGTCCCGCATCCGCAACTCCGCACCTCTTCTTCTTTCCCCCTTCGTCGCTCCGTCGCTCCGTCGCTTCTTCTCCCTTCGTGGCTTCGTCGCTTCGTGGCTTCGTGACTCTGAATTATGGAGAGGATTCGCCGTGTCCGTCGGGCGCGCTCATCGTCGGCAGCGGCAGCGAGCGGCTGGTGAATTCCGCCCTCAGCCGTTCGAAATAGATGTCGCCGCCCTTGCGGAAGCGGTGTCGCGCCGCGTACAGTCCGATTCCCAATCGCTCCGCGATCTGTTCCAGGGAAAGTTGCTCGTAAAGTCGGAGGCGCACCACTTCGCGATACTCGTCCGGGAGGGATGCGAGCGCTGCGCGCATCGCTTCACACTGTTCGCGGTAGATGGCAATGCGACTCGGCGTGGTCGACCCCGCCGGCCCCCAGTCGGAGCCGGACCCCGTGCCTTCGCCTGGATGGTGAAAGCGGACCGGCGGTCGTCCGCCCCCGCGCTTCACAGCCCCTTCCCGGTCGGACGCTTCACATATGCGGTGGTCGATGATGGTGAGGAGCCAGGAGCGGAAGCTCTTGAGCCCGCGCCATTCACACGTGGCCCGGTCACGCCAGGCGTGCATGAGCGCGTCCTGCAAGACGTCTTCCGGCGTACTCTGTCGCCGCAGGGCGGCGCTCATGCGTGATTCGATGACCACGAGCAGCGACGCTGGGCCGACGGCCTCGATTAACCCGTCCCACGCGGCAGGGGAGTCCGACAGCAATGGATTGGCCTCGTTTTCCACGCCAGATTGCCCGCCATTCGTGTCCACAAGACAGCTCGAAGACTGTGCGACCCGATCACGATTTCATTCTACCATAATTCCACTCGTAGACAGTGGATCGGCGCGAGTCGCGTTGACCGGTGCAGGATCGAGTGCCTATACTCGCGGTCCCTGCGTTTGAAAAGCCGATTGGACGCGCCGCCTTGCAAGGATGCCATGCCTGAAATCAGGAAGCTCGACCCCTCACTCGTGAACAAGATCGCCGCAGGCGAAGTGATCGAACGGCCGGCGTCCGTCGTGAAGGAGCTGCTGGAGAACGCGATCGACGCCGGGGCCACGCGGATCGACGTGGCTTTGGAAGAGGGCGGCACGCAGCTTATCCGCGTTGCGGACAACGGCGGCGGGATGGCGGCGGCGGACCTGCCGCTGGCGGTCGCGCCCCATGCGACGAGCAAGCTCTACACGGCCGACGACCTGTTCAACATCCGCACCCTCGGCTTTCGCGGCGAGGCGCTGGCGTCGATCGCGTCGGTGAGCCGATTGCGGATCGTCAGCCGACCATCCGACCAGATTGAGGGGCACGAGTTCCTCAGCAGCGACGGTCAAACCGAGGGGCCGCGGCCCTGCGCAGCGCCGACGGGCACGAGCGTCGAGGTCCGACAACTCTTCTTCAACGTGCCGGCGCGGCGCAAGTTCCTGCGCCAGGCCCCGACGGAACTCACGCACGCGATCGAGCAGATGGCCCGAATGGCCCTCGCGCATCCGCGGGTGGCTTTCACGCTTTCGCACAACGGGCGATCGTCTAGGAATCTGCCGGCCACGATGGATCGGCGGACGCGGATCGCGGATTTCTACGGGGCCGAATTGGCGGAGTGTTTGATCCCCATCGACCGCACGGAGCGCGGATTGCGGATCGAGGCGTTGATCGCCCCGCCGGCGCAATCAAGGGCCTCGACCAAGTGGCAATACCTCTTCCTAAACGGGCGGTTCATCAGCGACCGGCGGATCGGCTTTGCGGTTCGCGAGGCCTTTCGCGGGCTCGTCGAACACGATCGCTACCCGGTCGTCTTTATCTTCCTCACGACGGATCCGCAGGCGTACGACGTGAACGTACACCCGACGAAGATCGAGGTGCGCTGGCGCGACGCGGCGCTGGTCCAGTCGCAGGTGCTGGCGGTGCTGCGGGAGACGCTGCTGTCGCGCGATCTGACGCCGGGCCTCAGTTTGTCGCGATCGACGGGCGGGCAGATAGCTTTCTCAGGTGATGAGTTGAGCGGTCAGGAGCGAACGAGGGCCGCGCTGGCGGATTATCTCAAGTCGATCGACCCCACGCAGACGCGATTGTCGTTTCAGCCGCCGAGGTTTAGGTCGGAGAGTCTGCGCCCATCGATCTCGGAGACGCTGACGACGCGGTATCCGTCGATCGAAGAGACGGCCAAACCGTCGACGCCATCGAGCGGCGCGGATCGGCCGCCGCCGATCGATTGGGACACTCCGGCGCAATCCACACCGAGTATTTCACCGCCGCCCCCGGAGCGCGCGACGGCAAACGCCGCACCGTTTGGAAGCGAGGCGCCGGGCCCGGCGTCGGTGATCCAGGTACACAACACCTACCTCGTCGCGCAGACCGACGAGGGCATCATCATTGTCGATCAGCACGCCCTGCACGAGCGGATTTTGTACGAGCGCTTCCGCGAACGAATTCTGGCCGGACCGCTGGAATCGCAGCGCCTCTTGATCCCGCCGACGGTCGAAGTCTCGCCGGCGATGGTGCAGGCGACCGAGACGCATCGAGAATTGCTCCTGCGACTCGGCATTGAACTCTCGGTCTTCGGCCCGACGACCCTCGCCGTGCAAGGCTTTCCCAGCCTGCTGAAGTCCGTCGAGCCAGGCGCGTTCGTCGCGGACATGCTTGAGAAATTGTCTGAGCAGAGCGAACCCCCGTCTGACGAGACGCTCGTTCACCAAGTGCTGGACATGATGGCCTGCAAGGCGGCGGTCAAGGCTGGCGACCCGCTCACGCCGGAGGAAATGCAGGCCCTTCTCCTACAGCGGCACCTGACCGACCGCGCCTCGAATTGCCCCCACGGCCGCCCCACGACGCTGCAACTCTCGACGCGCGACTTGGAGCGGCAGTTCAAGCGAGTTTAGAGAATCGCCCGCAACTTGTCCGTGAAGCT
>CAYMXF010000141.1:0-8312 GCA_964393935.1 uncultured Planctomycetaceae bacterium | reverse complement strand
ATGTCCTCCTTGGTGTAGTAGGCCCCCATCTGCTTCTGGTTGACGTATTTCTCGAAGATGTAGCCGAGCACATCGGGGTTGATCTCGTTGTCGGCCCTGAGCGGGCGCTCGTCGAGGTGCCACTGGTATTGGTCGAAATAGTCGAAGATGCGCTCGAAGGCCGCGTCCGGAATCTCGATAGCCTTGCCATAGCGATCCGGCCTTTCTAGATCGTGAATGTCGAAGATGCCGCCGTTCAAGTACGGCACGCGACCCACAAGCCTTTCCAAATTCGTGTTTCGCTGCCTGCCGCCGAGCGCTTCGTGAAACAGGCGCAGCAGGAAGTAGCGGTAGAACGAATAGAACTTGTCCCGGCCATGCTCGGCGCGCATCCGAGCGAGCCGGTTGCGCAGATAGTTTTGGTCGTCGTCGAGGAAGCCCTTCCGCTGCATGAAATAGACGAACATCAGGCGGTTGAGCATGACCGACGCATACCATTCGCGGTCGCTGGATTCGGCGATTCCGGCAATGAACTCGACGAACGCGGCATGCTCTTTCTGGAACCGGTCGTAGAACCGCTTGGTGACGCGCTCCACATCGAAGCCGGCCCGCGCGCGGCGGGTAACGTCGGTCAGCGCGAGCCGCTCCTCCTCCTTTAGCGTGAAGGCGATAGCGCCAAGCTTCTGGAGGAGCGCATCCCCCGGCTGGGACCGGTGGAATGTATGTTCGCGGCAGGCGGCGGGTTTGCCCGGCTCGCGTTTCACCCATTGCCAGATCTGCGTGGTGTTGGCCGGGTCGGTGAAGACGATGAGGTGCTCGTGCGCGGCCTTGGCGACCTGGTGTTCGATCTTTCGGCGTTGGGCGTAGTCGGGCAGAGACTGGCCATTCGGCGTCGGACAGTGGTAGGCGACCATGCCGCGCTTTTGGGCGAACGCCGAAAGCGTTATAGGCGAACCGAGCGCCACAATATCCAGTGGGGCATTATGGCGGTCCCAGCCGAGCACGTCGATGAAGAGGGCTCGGAAATCGAAATTCCGGAGCAACTGGCGAGCGCGGGCGGTATCCATGGGCATTGCGGCACTTCAGGTCTTCGGATTCGCCGCCGGTGCAAGGCCCAGCGAGCAGATGATCTGCGGTTCGCCCGATTGCTCCTCCTCGTGGACGACGCATAGGCGGTCGTCGTCGCGCAGCGCCATAACAAGTTCAGCCAGCTTATCGTCGGCAATGCCGGCGCGGAGTTGGCGATTGAGCGTGTCCGTCGCCGACTGGCGAAGCGGGAAGCGATAAATTTCCTCGATGGCCTTGGCCAACTGCGGCGTGTCGAACAGCGTGCCCCTCACCTGCTCGGCATAGCGTTTGAGCCGCTCGTAGGTGCGGAAACGGGCGCCGCTTGGGCGGCCCAACTGGCCGCCAACGGATTTTTCCTCGGCGGCGATGAACTCGACAGCCTTGCGCACCAGATCGTGATGGTTCTCCTGTCGCGCCAGCGCAGGGGTTTCGGGTCGGCATTCGGCCGCTTTGAGGATTTCAAACTGCGATTCGGTGACGTTCTTGCCGTCCTTGTCCACCCACGCCAAGGCGTCGTTACCCTCGGCCGTGCGGAGATAGACGAGCACGCCGTGGGGCTTGGCGTCCGTGGCCTGGTGCGGACGTGTGGAATAGACCACCGGCGGAAGCTCGGAGATGGCCTTCTGCAGTTCGGGGAAACGGTCGATAGCGTTCTTCCAAATTTGATAGGCGTATGACGCCAAGTCCACCTCGGTCTCGGCATCGCCGTCGAGAATGCCCGCCTTCTCATGATAGAGATCAGAAAGATTTTGGCGTTCGCGCTCGTCCTCGAAGAAGGCCTCGTCCGTGCCGACAACCTCGGCGTTCTCGTGGAGTCGCTGGCGCACGCGGGCACGCAGGCGGATCAGGTTATCGACGCCGTCGGCGGGCAGGAACGAATAGCAGAGAATTCGCTCCGACTTCTGCCCGATGCGATCTACGCGACCGGCCCGCTGGATTAGCCGAATGATGGCCCAGGGCAGATCGAAGTTCACTACGATGGCCCCGTCCTGGAGATTCTGGCCTTCGCTCAACACGTCCGTGGCGATCAGGACGCGAAGCTCCCGTTCCGGCGCGACCTGGTCGCGCTTCTTGTTGCTGTCGGGGCTGAACCGCCAGGCATAGAGTGTGGGGTTCTCGGCGTCGCCGGTGACACCGGCGAGACGCTGAACACCCCGGGCGCGGATCTGCGCCTCGAGAAAACGCACCGTGTCAGCGTACTGGGTGAAGACAATGACCTTTTCGTTAGGGTGCTCCTTCGTGAGCAGGGTGAACAGCGCTTCGAGTTTGGCGTCGGTCTCCGGCCTCCAATCGCCGCACCGCTTCAGGACATCCAACAGTCGGGCAGCGTCGGCGGCCAAGTCCTTGCCGAGCGACGGCACGAACAAATCGGACCGAAGCCACTTGAACCGGCCTTTGAATTGGGTGGCGTACTGCTCGTAAACCTCGGCCGCGCGTCTCTTGAAGTCGGCCTCGGCGCGTAGAGCATGCTTGCTCGAAGGCCTGCTTTCCACGCCGTCGCCCTCATCGAACAGCTCCGCGCCGGCGCTCTCGTCATCCACGTCCTCGTCGTAGTTGCCGGCGTCAAGCAAGCCGGAGTCCTGCGTGCCGATCGGCAGCGGCAGGCCGCTCTCGATGGCGTGAAGGAAGACATGGTTGCGCAAGATGTGGCGCTCGATCGACTGCTGGAACGCTTCGCCGCTGCTCTCCAGTCGCTTGAACAGATTCGTCCTGCTGAAGCCCATGAGCCGTTTCCCGGCCCGCGACAGGTCGTCCAAGACCTTGGCCTCCGCTGTCGTCGGCGCGTCGTGCGGCGCGGCGGCGACATAATTGGCGAGGCCATAGCGCGGCAGGTTGAGGGCGTTGATGGCGGCGACGACATCGGCGGCGTAGAGCCGGGCATACTGGTCGGCGGGGTCGCGCTCGTCGATCCTGAATTTCACGGTTCGCGGCACGCGCTCGGGGAAGTAGGAGCGGGTGCCGTCCTCGAAGGTAAGGAACTTGCGCCCCGTGGTTGGGTCGCGCGTGGCGTAGTTGTTCTGAATGAAGCTCCGGGTTCGGCGCACCATGTATAGCCGCATCAATTCGCGCCAATCGTCGGCATGTTCGCTCTTCTCGAACGCGGCCAGAGAGCGAACGGGGGACTGGTAGCGCCGGATGAACTCGGTTTCGCCGAGGTCCCTCAGCAGCCGCTCCGGACGTATGCCCAGGTCTTTGTCCTCGGGCACGAACAGCCGAAGTTGGCTCGAAAGGTCGAGGTAGGTCTTGTTGTACGGCGTGGCCGAAAGCAGGATGCACTTGCTCTCGTTTTCCTGGATGTATTCCTGAATGGCACGATAACGCTTGCCTTCGCGATTCCGAAGGTTTTGGCTCTCGTCGATCAGGACAATGCGGTAGCGCCGGAGGTTCGGCAGTTCGCGAGCCGCCTGCGTTATCGATAGCACCTTGGCGAGCAAGCGATATTCGGCGACGTAATCCTCCCACATCGGCACGAGGTTCTTGGGGCAGATGACGAGCGTTTCGGTAAAGTGATCGTCCTGGAAGACTTTGGCGACCGCCGTCGCCATCAACGTCTTGCCCAAGCCGACCACATCGCCGATGAGCACGCCGCCGCGTTTGTTGAGATGGTGAGCGGCGATCTTGACGGCGGCGACTTGATAGTCGAACAGCCGATTCCCGAACTCGGGTGGAATACGGAACTCGGAAAGGCCGGCGCGGGCTTCCTGAGCCAAGTGGTAGGCCATCTTGACATAGATGTGGTAAGGCGGCAGCGGCACTTCGCGGGCCCAACTCTCCTCGATCACTTGGATCAAGTCGGCGGAGATGTCCACGCACCACCGGTCGCTCCAGCGGCCCTCGAACCACTTGGCGAGCTTCACGGCGGCATCGTGGTCGAGCACGTCCACGTTGAGCTCGCCCTGATGGGAAAGGCCGGCGAGCGTTAGATTGCTGCTGCCGAGATAGCCGACGATGGGACTGATGGGATCGCCGCGGAACAGTAGATAGAGCTTGGCGTGAAGCGGATGGCGCAGGAACAGCTTGACGACGAGCTTCCCCGACTTGATCTGCGCGACCAGCCGGCGCAAGCCCGCCTCGTCGGCGTTGTTCGGCACACCGAACGTCAACTGATCGCGGAACTCCTCGGCCAGTTTTTTCTTGAGGCGAAGCGCAGTCTGATTGTCGAGCTGGTCCTGGCCGTGAACTAGGCTGAAAGCGGCGCGCAGCTCGTCCTGCGGCAGCCGCTGCATGCCCACGAGGAGGCGGCAGCAATGAGCATCTCCTCCCACCCATTTCTCGACGTGCTCATCGATCGATCGCCAGCCGCGTAGGTTGAAGTAGCCGACGCAGAAGTCCGCGCGGGCGGACAGATCGAGCGTCTGTCGCAGCGCGGGTAGGAGAGCGAGTTCGATATTGTCGAAAATGCGAGGCACTTAAACCCTCCTTACTTGCGCCGCGATCGCATTGCGAGCAGCCGAGTGCTCCTGGCCGCCCTCGAAGCCGATTTCCCGTCGCGAGCCAGCCCCTTCAACCGCTCATACTCCTCCACTCCACCGCCATGACCACGACGACGGGGCGCCCATGCTTGGCGACCGCTACCGGCTCGGCGCGGGTGAGGTCTATCAGCCGTCCGAAGCCGTACTTGGCGTCCTTCGCCGTCAGGGTCTTCATTCGATTCCCCATGTTGCTGGCGACCAGTTTGGGCAATATGGCCGAATACGCAATGGCCTGTGGCAGCCGAAGGTGCCAGAAAGGGTTACCTCATGGAGGGAACCGCTCTACCGGTGGCCGGAAAGCTCCCGGGCCTGCTCTCTCCACCCCACAGGGAACGTCCGCATCAGCTGATCCAGCTGCAGCCCAGCGGGCTGCCGCCCGTCCAGGATGGCCTCAACGATGTCGGGCGCGAGCAGGGTCAGTCGCAGGACCCGGCTGACGTAGGACGCGTTGACCTTCTCGGCCGCGGCTATTTCCTCGACCGTGCCGTAGGCGCCCCTCTCCAGCAGCTTCCGCCACCGGAATGCCCGCGCCAGGGCCTTCACCATGGCGTTATCGACCCGTTGGCGGGGCGGCACGCCATCCGGCGAGACCATCAGCTTACCGCCACCGCGCTTCCTGAACGCGAGGGCCAAGCGCACGACCGCCCTCGCGGCTGCGCTCGCTCGTTGACCGGATTGGCCCTCGTCGAACGCTCGCTTCTGTTCGGCTTATCCGTTGGGCGGCTCTTATTGTTGGGTGTTCGTCTCTCTTGCGCCGCCATTCCCGCCGGCTACGTATCGCTGCTTTCCGATACGAAGTTCAATCGCGCATCGGTGCGAGGAAACAACTGCCGTCCTGACGCCCGAAATAGCGTAAGGTACGTTGCTATACAGCGAGGACAGACATGATCGTCAAAGAACTCATGGCCTCAGCGCCGAGCGCTGATGCGCTGCTCGCGCTGACCGAGAAGGAACTTGAACTGGTGCTGTTGGCTTTGATCCGGGCAGTGAGCGACGACTCAGTGCGTCATATGGTGACGTGCAATGGCGTCGTGACCGAACTCTTTGGACATGGCGGCTACGATAAGGCCAAGCAAGAACAGGTGCGGAAGGCGGTGACGCGTGCTTGGCGCGCGCTCGAGGCCGCGGATGTCATCGAAGAGCCTGACGCCGACAATGGAAAAAACGGCTATAGGGTCATATCGGTGAAAGGCAGGGCGGTGAACACCGACGTGGATCTTGCGGCGGTGAAGGTCCGTACATGGCTTATTCCCGAGCTCGTGCATCGGGCGTTGCGCGGAGCGTGCCTGAACGCCTTCAAGGCCGCCGATTACGACACCGCGGTGTTCGAGGCGTTCAAGGCGGTCGAGGTAGCGGTGCGTAAGAAGGGCGGATACAGCCAGAGCGATCATGGTGTGGCGCTGATGCGCCAAGCCTTCGATCCGAGCAACGGTCGGTTGACCGACACATCATTGCCGAAGACGCGCCGTGAAGCGCGCCAGCGGCTCTTCATGGGCGCGATGGGTGAGATCCGGAACCCCAAGGCGCACGGCGATCCGACGATTGCCGATCCGCAGATGGCGATCGAGGAGATCATGACGGCGAGCCTGCTGCTGCGGACCGTTGGCATCTGACGCGCAATTCTAGAGTCTTCGCAATGCAGACCGCTGTCGTGGAAAACGGCTGTGCCTGACCGGGACAAGCGCCCCTCGGAAAGACCGCTCCTGGTTTCATCCAGTCTTTGGCTTTGAGTTCACCTAACGGTCGGGAGTTATCCCTGGCAGGCTTAGCGTTGATAGTTTAGTGTCTATGCAACATCCGCGCGATCAATACGCTGCTGGATGAGACTCCGAAGGGGATGAGACGCTAGGAACTCAGCTCACGCGCCCAGAAGGCCATCGCAGATTTGAGTTTGTCGCGGAGCCGTACGGTGCTCCCATCGTCGAGTCGCATTTCTAGTTCGCCATCAACCGGCCATATGTCTGTGGCCGTGCTGATGTGTCGTGTCGGGCGATTCAACACGAAGTGCTTATTGGCGTCGGCCGCATCGCGGACGAAAGCGAGGTCGGGGCATTCGCCCAAGAGGGCGTCGCGGAAACTTGGGAACGTGCTAGCGCCGCGCAATCGATCCGTCCTGTGCTCGCCATAATAGACCCACAGCTTGTCCATGAAGTGGTAGCACGATTCCGCAGCCGACTTGCCGCGTCGTCTGTCTCCGGGCTGCTGTAGGAATTCCTCATAATCAGGCACCACGTAGAGCCGATATATATCCGCTGCGGTTTCGGCCATTGGACCCGACATTCTCCAGATGACGACGGATCAGTCTGAACGATAGCATTCTGTTTGGGTACGCGGAAACCAAGCGGCGGCGTCCGGGACGCATTCGGCGGTGGGCACGGTCCGGAGCCGTCCGGGGTGGTCGATTTGGCCCTTTACCTCATCATTCAGACATACTCCTCCCGTCGTGACGAGGCTTCCGCCTCTCTCCAACGCCACCTGTTCCATCTGCCCACGCCCCCTCGGCGCCGGCTCGCCGTTGAGCATCATGGCGATGATGCACAACGCCGTCACCCAATGACGCCAGGCCGTCGGGCGCGCTAGCCCGACCTTCCAGCAGATCGATTTCCACCGCTCGCCCGAGGCCCTCAGCCACACGATTCGAGCGTTCGCAGGATCGAGCCATCGCAGCCACGCCAGCGCCTTGTCCATGCGATCGATGGCGGCGGGCGGCGGCGGACCGAGACGGGTGCGAATGGGATCCCAGCCATAGGCACCGCGCTGCCAGCACTGGCCTTGTGCCCTCCAACATCGATGCCAGGGCGGTGAAACGGGCGCTGGGTGCCTTTCTAGGGCGATGAAGTGGTGCGCTGCGGGACCGCTCATCCTGGCGGCCCGGCCCACGCTCACGGCCCCGTGCGCTGGCGCCAACCGCCCTTCATACGCGGTCGCTGAAAGGTACCCACCCGGGGAACCCCCACGACGCGGCAGGTACAAGCCCGGCAAGGGCAGCCGCCACTACTTCGATCGCGGAGAAATTTTGCAGAAGAATTTTGCGGGAAAACTACAGCAGGGGGAAAGGAGGGATGTCCGTGGATCAATTGTGATCTCCCCCCGACGCAGCGGTTGCGTCGGAATGTCGATCGGCCGCGGCGCGGCGGGTCCTCCTGGCCGCATTATGCCGACTGTGCGCCTATCGTCGGGCATGTCGCGGGTAGAGCGTCACGCGCTGCCACGGTTTGGCGGACGCGCTGTCCGACCGGAGTCACACAGGTGAATCCCCCGCCCTCAAGAGGGAGCGCAATCAGCGCCGGCGGCGTGAATGGTTTCTGCCAGAAACGATACCCTTTGAAAACCGCCATCGCCGGCGCGTGGCGGGCGGAGTCGGCGGGCAATTCCGAGGGCATGATCGGGCAGTGGGGGTATCGAACGCGCCCGCACGAGGCTTGCTGGTGGGTGTGTTCGTATGCCGGCACCGGGTTTGCCGCCGACCATCCGGCCGCGCATCCTGGCGCATCTGGCAGGCCGCAAGGGGCCGCGAAACGCGACCTGCTGCTTACCCCGTGCTTACCTGAACCTAGCATCGGCAGCGGGCAGGCAAGCAGCCTTCGGATAAATGATTGTTTCTAATGGTGCCCCTGGCCGGAGTCGAACCAGCACGTCCTTGCGAACAACAGATTTTGAGTCTGCCGTGTAAGAGAGAGACTGTGTAAGCTATGGTGAACTTTGCCGTCGTGCGATCGAAACATCCGCTCTCCGCCGCCTAGCGGACATTGAACTTCCGGCCGCCAAACGGCCGCTTCTGACCCGAAGCGG
>CAYMXF010000140.1:0-8312 GCA_964393935.1 uncultured Planctomycetaceae bacterium | reverse complement strand
GTATGCGACGCCGCCGTAGCCGGCAGGATCGTACCGCGTGTCCGCCGCGTTACCCGGGTTTCCGACGGGCACGGTGTCGATCACCACGTCCGCCTGCGCGCCGGCCGCGCACGCCGCGACCAGCCCCGCAACCATCAACATCATCAAAGAACAGCTTCGTTGCGACATGTTCCTCTCCTTGCTTGAGCGTTGAACCCGATGGGCACGAATCGCGTGCGGCGAGGACGACCCTTGGCGGCCGAACCAGCCCCCGCCATACTCCATAACGATCTGAAAGTATGTTACCGAAAACCCGCGCCGCGTTCAAGGGTGCTATCGCGCGAGCTGAATCTCTAGCTCGCTCCGGTGCGTAATGTCTTGTAAGAGCCGGGTCTTACGTTGGAAGCCGCACCGTGAAGTCCAGCGCCCCGACTCGTGCCGATCATGATCGTGAAACGGCCGGTCCCTATTGGCAATTCCATATGCCCAAACACTAGCCGTACTTATGAACCGGAGCCCACGAGAGATTCAGGTCCAGCCGTTCATTGACGCGATGCTTCGTCAATGAATCAAGAACGGTTGTTGTCGTCTCCTATTTCCTTGAGGTTGGAGGTCTGGGTAGTAGCCGACCTTGGTGAAGCGTGATCCATTTTTCCACTTTCCGCCGGAGCATGAACAGGGGGACCGACCCGTCTTCCAGCAGGCAATCGTGGAAAGAGCGGATGTCGAAGCGCGGGCCTAACGCCTTCTCGGCCTCAGCGCGGAGCTTGAGGATTTCGAGTTGGCCGATCTTGTAGGCCAGGGCCTGGCCCGGCCAGGCGATGTAGCGATCGACCTCGGAAATGATGTTCTGCTCCGACAGGCCGGTGTTGTCTTTCATGAAGTCGATCGCCTTCTGCCGCGACCAGCCGAAATAGTGCATCCCGGTGTCGACGACGAGTCGGCTGGAGCGCCACGTGTCGAACGTCAGTTGGCCGAAGCGCGAATAGGGGTGCTTGTAGCCGCCGAGGTCGTAACCGAGCCGCTCGGAGTAGAGCGCCCACCCTTCGATGAAGGCGTCGATGTGCTCGAATCGGCGGAAGGCCGGCCAGCCCTTCTTCTCTTGGGCGATGGCGATCTGCAAGTGATGGCCCGGCTGCGCCTCGTGATAGGCGAGCGGCTCCATCGTGTAGATCGGCCGCGTCTCGGGCTGAAAGGTATTGATGTAGAAATACGCCGGGCGCGAGCCGTCGTCCGGGGCGTTGTAGTAATACGCCTCCGGCGCGGCGGCCGCGCGGAACGGCTCCATCTCCTTCAATTCGTAAGGAATCTTCGGCAACACGCCAAAGAGCTTGGGCAAATTCGCATCGCTGCGTTTCAAGATCGCCGCGTGGCGGCGCATGATCTCCTCGCCCGTCTTGTTGTGCTGGGCCGGGTCCGTTCGCATCTTCTCGATGAACGCCTTGAGATCGCCCTTGAACCCGACCTCCTCGGCGATCTTGCGCATCTCCGCGTGGATTCGCTTTAACTCGTCGAGGCCAAGCCGGTGGGCCTCCTCCGGCGACACGTCCTTCGTGGTATGATTCTTCGCCAAGCGGCGATACCACGCCTTTCCATCCGGTAGATAGCAGTAACCGACCGTGTCGCGGCACTTGGGTAGATACCTGTTCTTCAAATAGTCCCGCAGCCGCCGTAGCGAGCGGATCGCCTCGCCGGCGGCCTCGACGATTATTTTCTTCGAGGGTTCGCCTCCGGCGGTCGAGGGCAACGTCTTGGCCGGTGCGGCAAGGACCGATGCGGCGGGATCGTCGACGATGAGATTGTCGAACTGAGGAAGTGCCTGTTCGATGGTGATCTTCGGCCGCACGAGTCCTTTTTTCATCCCCTCGTCCATCGCGGCGATGAGATCGTCGACCTGCTTCGAGAAACCCCGCAACCGCTTCGCGTAGTTCTCGCAATCCTTCTGCGTCTTAAAGGGGTGATTCGTCTGAATCATCCCCAACGTAATCTGCGGACTCTCCTGCTGCTTGATGGGCATCAGGTGTTCGGGGTACGCGGCCAGTTCGATCGCCTCGACGAGCGTGCGATCGAAGAGTCTGGCGCTCATCCGATCGTCCAGCGGTAACGGATCACCAGGAATAATTCGTTCAAAATCTCGCGATTCTTGATGGGGCAGTTCCCCTTCCGAATCACGGCCTCGCAGAATGGCATCGAGCCGTCGCTTGAAGTCTCGGTAGGTCTCCAACTCCTCAAGCCGGGCCTTTTCGCTAAAATCAAAAAGCTGGTCGTCGTAGCGATGATCGCCAAGGTACGTCGCCCGCTCGGGATCGCGGCGCAATCGAAACTCCCAATAATCGTCAAAAAGCTTGCGAAGCTCGGACGAGCCGTCGCCGAAAGCAAGTGGTGGAGAAATGGCCGTGGTCACGAGGCATCCAAAAAGAAAGGTTCTTAGTCGCAAGCGAATTCTCCTCTCGGCCCCATCTGCGATCCGCAATCCGAAGTCAATGGATTTCGATCCTACACTTCGGCAGCGCTTCCAGGAATCGCCGGCCGTAGGACTTCGTTTTCACCCGCTTGTCGAGAATGACGACGATCCCGCGGTCGGTCTTCGCGCGAATCAGCCGGCCGAAGCCTTGCTTCAGTTTCAAGACCGCCTCAGGCACTTGGAGCTGTGTGAACGGTTCGCCGCCGGAGGCGCGGATCGCGTCGCACCGCGCCGCGAGCAGCGGCCGGTCCGGCACGGTGAACGGCAGCTTCGTGATGATGACCGTCCGCAGCGCATTGCCCGGGACGTCGACGCCCTGCCAGAAAGAGTCCGTGCCGAAGATGACGGCACCCTGCGTTTTCTTGAAACGATCGATCATCCGGCCGCGCGGCAACCCGCGCCCCTGTACGAAGAGCGTAAGCTCGCTCTTTGCAAAGAAGTCCACGAGGCGATCGGCGGCCTGGTTCATCGACAGATAACTTGTAAAGAGGACGAAGGCCCGGCCCTCGGACTGCCGCAAATAACCCTCGATCTTCTCGCAGGCGGCGTTCAGGAAGGTCGGGTCGCTCGGCTCGGGCAGCGACGCCTCGACGTGCAGAACTGCCTGCTGGGCGTAATCGAATGGCGAGTCCAAGAGCAGCTCATCGGCCTCGGCGATCCCCAGCCGCTTGCGGATGTAATCGAATCCCCGCTCCCCGCCGGTCGAGAGCGTCGCGCTGGTCAGGATGATCGATTTGGTCCGCTCGAAGAGATTCTCGCGAAGGATCGTATCGACCGAGAGCGGCGCGGCCTGGAGCGTTGTCGTACGTGCCGCGCTACCGCCGCGCCGGAATCGACCGCCGGGCCGCGGCTCGTCCTGATCTTCGGAGGATTCGAGCCAATAGACGTACCCTTCATGTCGCTGCGACAGTAGCGCCGAGACCGCCTCGGCCGTCTCCTCGCACCGGTCCGCCAGACTCGACAGCTCGAATTGGTCGTCAGGCCGATCGAAGCGGCCCTTCAACTCACGCAGTCGCTCGCCTAATTCGCTCAGCGGCTTCGACAACAAGTTCGGCACGCAGTCCGGCCGAGTGATCCGCAACGAACCACGACTCTCGACGGCGAATTCCTGGAGCGAGTCGAAAAAAGCGTCGGCCTTGCGATGACCGTCCGTGACCTTCGCCGTCGCCGTTTGATCGTCGAGCATCCCGATGAAGCCGCGGCCGGTTCGCGGATTGAAAATGCTATTGAGCAGGTGCTGCACCTGGCGGCTCGATACGCTTAGGCCGAAGTGATCCGTCGCCACGGACTCGATGTTGTGCGCCTCGTCGAAGATGACGTAGTCGTAGTCCGGCAGAAACGAGACCTCGGCGCGGCGCAGGGCGAGGTCGGCGAAGAACAGCGCGTGGTTCACGACGAGCAGATCGGCATCCTCGACCCGCCGCCGAGCGCGCTGATAGAAGCACTTCTCGTAATAGTCGCACTTGGTCCCCATGCAGTTGTTGCTCTCGCTCCGCACGCGCTGCCAGAGCTGCGGCAGCGGTTGAAAATCCAGGTCCGAGAGCGACCCGTCGTCCGTCTCGTAGGCCCAGTCTTCTATGTGATGAAGCTGGTCAAGCTCCATCGAGCCCGAAAAGACCGCCTGTTGCCGGCGGCTGGACTGCATGAGCCGACGCAGGCCGAGATAGTTGTGACGCCCCTTCACCAAAACGGCCTTGAATTTCCCCTCGAACACGGCCGCGAGCGCCGGGATATCCTTCTCGATAAGCTGTTCCTGCAACGCGATCGTGAAGGTCGAGATGATAATTTTCTGCCGCCGCGCGAGGATCCGCTGAATCGCCGGCACCAGATACGCGAAACTTTTCCCAACCCCGGTGCCCGCCTCGACGATGAGATGCCGATGGTTTTCAAACGCCTCCGCGACGGCGCGGGCCATCTCCGCCTGTTGCGGCCGACTCTCGTAATTGCGAATGGCCCGGGCGATGAATTGTTCGGCGGATGGTTCCGAGGCAAGCGTCATTCGCATCTTTCCCGCATCAGGTCAATTGCACGAAGTTCCATACGAAGTTCCAAATGAAGGAAATCATAATGAGCGAGGTGACGATCACGATGACGGTCGCCATGACGGTCACCAGCGTCTGTCCGCCCATCATGCCGCCCTGGTACGTTGCCGTGATGTGCGGCCGGGCCAACATGAGCATCGCCAGAAGCACGGCGGCGATGGAAGGCCAGATCGAGATCGAGTGAAGGTAGCTGTAAATCCACACCCAGCGCGGCACGTCCTGTTCATAACCGATCATACGGTGGACGAAATGCCCGCGGATGTAATAAACCAACTGGCCGTTGACGGACTTGATGTACCCGTTGGGCGCGTCGCCGCCGATGAGGGCATAGACCACGGCGTAAACGATAAAATTGCTCAACCCCATGATGATGAGCCAGGTGCAGATTCGGTTGCGCCGAAGTCGGTCCATGACGAAAGATTACCATCGCCGTGGCAAACAGTCGAATCTGGATCGACCATCAGTTTCGATCTGATCACTGTGCCCACCGCCAGCGAACTCGCCGTGGCATAGTGCTTCTTCTTGGTTTGCCCGGCCGGCGTTGAACGCTTGGTGGCAAGCGCGGACTTCCCCGCCATCGTTCACGATGTACGGTTCGGCGTTCCGGATTCGGTAGACCGGTTCTGCAGCAGGTCAATCTTGCCGTCGTTCACGTGTCGCCAGAGATTGGGCGAGTGTTCCGCCATCGCCTGCCACTCGGCTGCCGTGTAGACCCAGAGATCAACGGGTACCGGCTGACCGGGTGGGAGGTACGTGTCGTAGCGCTCGAATCGATCGAGCGAGGATTCGCCGAGGATGACCACGAGATCGAGGTCGCTTCCGACTCCCCAATCGCCGCGGGCATAGGAGCCGATGCACCAGACGTGCGCGACGTTCGGATCACGAGCCTTGAGTTGCAGCGCCCATTCCCTCGCGGCGGACAACACCGTGACTCGGTCAGGCCATTTGAAGACGGCAGAATGCAATAATCTCACGGGCACAACGCGTGGCCTCCTCACTCTGTCGAGGTCCGTAGTGATCCTTGGGCGCTCCGGATTCGTGTCCGTTCGGATAGCGCGTCGGAATCTAATAGTTGTCCAAAACGCGTCCCGCTTCGATCAACTCCGGTGGCACCGATACGCCCGCCGGAAGATCCTGGAGCAAAACGCGGACGCTGTGTCCCCAGGCGTCTTGCTTATGATGCAGATGCGGTGCCTTGACGGCCGCTTCCGCCGCCTGCTGAGCCATGAAACACGCCCAGTCGCAGGCGCCGGAAGCCGCCGTCTTAGCGGCCTGCTGCATGTTATGCTCGGCCTGCGCCAGCCAATCCTTCGACCGATCAGACATATAAGGATTCTATCATAGTTTCATCGCTGTGCCGAGAACATCGGCGACGGTGCTTCGGATCAGCTATCACCTGCATCTAGGCAAGAATCCTGACTGGGCCGCAACTTCAAGTAATGCGATCCGCCACCGGCGAACTCGCCGTGGCGTAGAGTTTCTTCGGAATCCGCCCGGCGCGGAAGGCCAGATAGCCCGCGTCGATCGCGTGGGCCATCGCCCGAGCCATCGAGACGGGGTCCTTCGCCGATGCGATGCCGGTGTTGAGCAGGACGCCGTCGGCGGTCCATAGTGGGAGATTACCGCCGCGAAGGGCCACCGACGAATCAGGAAGGTGAAGCGGGATCATTCGGCGCGGGGCCGCCCTTTGCGCCCTCGCCTCATCACCCATCGGGTTCCCCATAGACACGCCACCGCAATCAGCGACCCGGGCAATACGCCTTGAGCGCAAACGCCGCACGGAGCCGCCGGGGGCGGTGCGTCCGGTTCACAGGCATTGCCAAGCCCATCAGCGTCCGCGTCGGCCTGGTCCGTGTTCGCCGTGGTCACGCAATTGTCGCAAGAGTCGCCCACGCCGTCGCCGTCGGCGTCGGCCTGATTCGCGTTGGCGACCGTGGGGCAATTGTCGCAACCGTCGCCCAGGCCGTCAGTGTCGGTATCGGCCTGGTCCGCATTGCCCACGGCAACACAATTGTCGCACGCATCGCCGACGGTATCACCGTCGGCGTCGGCCTGGTCGGGATTAGCGACTTCGTCGCAGTTGTCATCGCGATCGGTCACGCCGTCACCGTCCGTGTCGATGAGAATCGTGACTGCATCAGTCAACGTCACAACGCGGCCGACGATGGACGTGTATGTAAAGGTCACGGTGTTCGTGACGTCCGCAGTGATGGTCACTTTCCTGAACACCTCAAAACCGTCCGTGGGCGCCAGAAACGCCGGAATGGCGGGGTCGTTGATCGTGCCAAGCTGATCATCCACGAGTAAAAGGCCGGAGATATTCGTGGTGCCTGTGTTGGCAACCTTGTAGCAGTACTTGACATCGGCGGCCGGTGAAACGATCAAGGACTCATTCGTTTTACAGAGGTCCACACAAGTGAGGTCGGCGCCCGGGCCGGCGGGATCGGCGGTGCAAAAGTCAACGGTCTTGTCCAGAGCCACCCGAGGCGCGGGATACGTGAACAGCACCACAAAGTTGGGCGGCAACGAATCCATCGTGTCGCACACGTGCGTCAGGCTGTCGGATGCGTCGGCATTCTCAATGCCCGTCGTCGAGCCGCTTCCGTGTTCGGGGTTGAACGGCGGATTGGTTGGGGTGCCGCCCGCGCCTTCCGGATAGAGCATGAGGATGTTCCCGCTGTCATACAAGACGGCCTGAAAATCAAAGCTGTCGATCCCGCCTCCGAAGTGATCGCAATTGTCCCATTGAAAGACCACGCAGTCGCCCGTTCCGCCGTCGCTGTAGGGACACGGGCTGAACACTTGCACGAATCCGCCGGCAATTGTGCTGGGCGGGTTGCGCAATACAACGTCATCCCACAGCGCCGCGATGATGTCGTTCGGCTCGGCGGCATTCTGAATTGGGCATTTATTGCTGAGCTCATCCGAAAACCCATTGAGCTGGAAGTGCAGGAACCCGTTTGTGCTCATGTTGACGGACGTTCTAAGGGTTCCATAGAATGGAAAGCCCAGCCCCCCATTAAAGTCCGCCAGGGATATATCCAGGGCGACGCCGTCGTCGGCGTTGGCGTTCTGCGCGGGTAGCTGATCGGCATCAAAGAAAGTGACCCGCGTGCCCGTCATCGAAATATCGACGAACGGATTGGTCATCGGGTCCAGCGCCGCCGGCCCCCCCATCGTGTTACTGTCGCTGGAAACGTAGCCGAAGGCGTCGGGCCCCGCCGCCCAAAGTGGTGACGGCGACGCCGCCAGGAACGTAACGAGGATCGCACCGATACAAACGCTTGTTCCTATCCGGGTCATTCTTTGCTCCTTATAAAGATTAGCAAGTGCATGAGGGTGGATCATGTGTTTCAAGGATTGCGACGTGTTTAGACCTATCGTAATACCCACTTCCTCCGGAGGTCAATAGGTAATCCACAGGCATTTTTTTTGCCGCCGCGTGGATTGTTTAGGAGCGGCCCATTAGTGTGGAGGCTCGCACCGCCAAAAAGAGTATCAATAGATGATGGCGCCATCGACCGGCGAACTCGCCGTGGCGTAGAGCTTCTTGGGAATCCGCCCGGCGCGGAAGGCGAGATACCCGGCGTCGATCGCATGGGCCATCGCCCGAGCCATCGAGACGGGGTCCTTCGCCGATGCGATGCCGGTGTTGAGCAGGACCCCGTCGGCGCCGAGTTCCATCGCAATCGTCACGTCGCTGGCCGTGCCGACGCCGGCATCGACGATGACGGGATAATCCGGATCGCCTTCCTTGAGCATCTCCAAGATAATGCGGATGTTGTTGGGGTTGAGCACGCCCTGGCCGCTGCCGATCGGGCTGCCGG
>CAYMXF010000139.1:0-8375 GCA_964393935.1 uncultured Planctomycetaceae bacterium | reverse complement strand
ACTCCAGCCGCTCCTGCGGAGAAAGGCCCCGCAGGCGCTCTGCACGGCGCTGCTGGGCTTCGTCCTTCATCTTGACGCAGTCAAACTTCTTCTTCGTCTTCATACGCGATCACCTCGCTGGGCGAATGTATGGCCAACTCACGATGGCCACGGAGCTTGTTCACCGAATTATAGAGCGGGACTTTGTCAAAATGTACGATGTGGCGAAAATTCCAGCTTACGATCAAGTCCGCGCCGGCTACCGTCGCCAAGGCGACGTGAAGCGCGTCGTCGGCCCACTTGGGAGTAACGATTCCCGCGGCCAGATAGGCGGCTTGCAGAGCCAAGGCCGCCTCGTCCACGGCGACCAGCTCCGCCTGGGGCAGCAGCCGCTCGTACAACTCACGAACCTCCGCCGGCGCTTGGACAATTTCATCGGCTACCAATTCGGACGTCAGGATCCCGAATCGCCCCGCCTGCGCCTGGTCGATGAAGGCTTGGCTGTCCTCCGCGAATTCATCGTCAAACACGCCGCCGAAGACGGATGCGTCCACGTAGGTACGACGCGATTGTTGTCGTGTCATCGTGACGCTCCTTCGGTAATGAGTTATTATCCAACCGGATGCCTACGACGTAAAGAAAGCGTTGCCTGATGGCCAAGCGAACAAAAAAACCCACAATCAAACGAACGAAGCCCCCCCCCCGCAAACCCGCCCCCCGCCTGCGTAAGATCACGCGGCTGGCCAAGTTGCCCCCGCGAAAATCCGATGCCCACAAGGGCGACTTCGGCCGCGTCCTCGTCATCGGCGGGTCGCGCGGGATGATCGGCGCGCCCGCCCTCGCCGCCAACGCCGCCCTCCGCGCCGGGGCCGGTCTCGTCTCCGTCGCCTGTCCGCGCTCCGTGCAACTCGCCGTGGCGACGCTCTGCCCCTGCGCGACGACGATCCCGCTGCCGGAAGGCCCCGACGGTCTGGTCGTTCCGCACATGGCCCTCGAAACGCTTCGCGCCCATCGCCTCTTCGATGCCGGCGGCGCGCCCTCCGTCGTTGCCGTCGGCCCCGGCATCGGCCGTAGCGATCGCCGCTTCGACGCGCAGCTCGTCAGTCTCATCAGCGCCTTCGGCACGGCGAACGTCCCCGTCGTCCTCGACGCCGACACCCTGCACGCCATCCGCCTCGCGGGTGACGACGGCCGCGCAGGCTGGGACAACGCCCGACATTACCGCACCATCCTCACGCCGCACGCCGGCGAGATGGCCCGCCTGGCTGGCGTCTCGCGCGCCGCGGTAGATCAGGACCGCCTGGGATTCGCCGCCCGCACCGCCCGCGAGATGTCCGGCGGCTCGGACTTTCCCCAGCACCAACTCGTCGTCGTCCTCAAGGGCGAGGGCACGATCGTCACTGACGGAGCCTCGCTCTACGTCAACCGCACCGGCAACCCCGGCATGGCCACCGGCGGCACCGGCGACGTGCTCACCGGCGTGATCTCCGCCTTGGTCGCGCAGGGCCTTTCGACCCTCGACGCCGCCGCCCTTGGCGTCCACCTCCACGGCCTCGCCGGCGACCTCGCGGCCCGCGAGATCGGCCGCGTCCCGCTCATCGCTACCGACCTGATCGAATTTCTACCGGCCGCTTTTCGTAAGTCTGGAATGAAGTGAGTCCCAATTCACAGGGCGGCCAGACCCATAACGGCACCCTTGCGGCGGTCAGTCTTCGTAGGCCGGGCTCTGCCCGCCGATCGACCGGGGAAACGCCTCAACACCACGGCGTGCGGAGCACGCCCTACGTTTTCGGCGGCATGGACATCAAACAAAACCTCGCTAAAATCGCTATGTAAGGGAAGATACCTGCCGCAGCGCGCAAGATTCCCCCCAGTACGAACACGGCCGGCCGTTGCCTGCCGGAAATCGGACTTACGGTGCCAAGACCAGTGGATCCGACGGCCGCGGCCGAACACAGCCGAGGGCGGCTGTGCCACCGACACACATGGCTCGAAAGCGACAAAAACTCGGCGAAATCCTGCAGGAGAAAAAGCTGGTCTCCAAAGCGGATGCCGACCGCGCCGCCGAATTCGGCCTGAATAACCGCAAGCGCATCGGCGAGGCCCTTGTCGAATTGGAGCTCGTCTCCGAAGAGGACGTGGCCAAGGCGCTCGCCGAACAACATGGCCTCGCCTACGTCGAGGTCTCGCGCCAGACGGTCAGCGCCGAGGCCCTCTCGCTCGTTCCTGAGAAGCTCATCAAAGCCAATCTCATCCTCCCGATGAGCAGTGACAACGGCCGCCTCAAGATCATCATCCACGACCCGCTGGACCTGGACACGCTGGACATGCTCCGTTTCCGACTCGGCGTCAGCGACGTCGAACCGGTGCTCGCCCCCAAGTCGCGGATTAAGGCCTATATCGAAAAATATCTCTCCGGCGCGGACCGCTCCCTTGACGAATTGTCCAAGAGCTTGGACGCCTCCGTGGACGCCTCCCTCGACCAGGAGGCCAAGGAGGCCGCGAAGAAGGCCGGCGTCGATGAAGGCGACGCCCCGATCATCAAGCTCATCAACATGATGATCAGCGAAGCCGTGCGCACGCGTGCGAGCGACATCCATGTGGAGCCGATGACCGACCGCGTCCGCGTGCGCTATCGCATCGACGGCGTTTGTATCGAGCGCGAAAACGTCCCCAAGCGTTTGCAAAACGCGGTGACAACCCGTTTGAAGATCATGGCCGGCGTCGATATCTCCGAGCGCCGCGTTCCCCAGGACGGCCGCATCAAGATGAACATCAGCGGCAAGGACATCGACTTTCGCGTGAGTTGCTGCCCCGGCGTCCACGGCGAATCGATCGTGCTTCGTATTCTACGGCCCGACTCCGCCAACATCGGCATTCAGGCCCTCGGCTTCGAGGCCGAGGACTACGAGCGTTTCCAGAAGATCATCTCGCGGCCCAACGGCATCTTCCTCGTCACCGGCCCCACCGGCTCCGGCAAGACGACGACGCTCTACGCCGCCCTGCAAGAACTCAACCGCCCCGACAAAAAGATCATCACCGCGGAAGACCCCGTCGAATACGTCTTCCCCGGCATGAACCAATGCCAGGTCCGCGACGACATCGGGCTCACCTTCGACAAGATTTTACGCTCCATGCTCCGTCAAGCGCCGAACATCATCCTCGTCGGTGAAATTCGCGACCTCGTCGTCGGCGAAATCGCCATTCAGGCCGCGCTGACCGGGCACTTGGTCTTCTCCACGCTGCACACCAACGACGCGCCCAGCGCCATCACCCGCCTCATCGACATGGGCATCAAACCGTTTCTCATCGCCAGCAGCATCCAGGCGATCATGGCCCAGCGCCTCATCCGCATCCTTTGCAAGGAATGTAAACAACCTGATGAAAATCCCGACCCGGGACTGATGCGCATCTGCGGCATGACCGAAGAACAAATCGCGGGCAAGACGCTCTACAAAGCCGTGGGCTGCTCGCATTGCGGCAACACCGGCTATCGCGGACGATTCGGGATCTTTGAGATGCTCATCATGAATCACGAGCTGCGCGAGTTGGCCTTCAATCGCGCCGGCGCCCAGGAAGTCCGAAAAGCCGCCAAGGCCGCGGGCATGACGACGCTCCTCCAAGACGGACATCGCAAGATTCTTCGCGGCGTCACGACGATGGAAGAAATCTCGCGCATCACCCAGGCGGAGGTTCTGGCGGAATAGAACAGAACATAGGTCCAATAGGACCTATAGGACTTATTTTCCTATGGCAACGATTCACATCGATCGTCTCCTCGAAACGTGCATCAAGAAGGGCGCGTCGGATATCCATCTGACCGTTGGCCGACCGCCGGTCCTGCGCCTCCACGGCCGCCTGCGCCAACTCGAGACCAAGGTGCTCGAGCCGGAAGACAGCGTCGCCTTGATGAAGTCCATCACCCCGGACCGAAACCAGCAGGAGCTTCAAGAGGAAGGCGGCACCGACTTCGGTTTCGCTTTCGGCGACGCCGGCCGGTTCCGCGTCTCCGTCTTCCGCCAGAAGGGCAACGTCGCCATCGTCCTCCGGCTGATTCCCACCAAATTTCTGACCTTCGAGGAGATCGGCCTGCCGGCGATCTGCCGCGCCCTGTGCCGACGGCCCCGCGGACTGTTCCTCGTCACCGGCCCAACCGGCTCAGGCAAGACGACCACGCTCGCCTCGATGATCAACTACATCAACACCGAGATGGACCGGCACATCGTCACCGTCGAGGACCCGATCGAGTACTACCACTCGCACAAAAAGAGCCTGATCAATCAGCGTGAAGTGGGCAACGACGTGGGCAGCTTCTCCGAGGCCCTCCGTCGCGTGCTCCGCTCCGACCCGGACGTGATCTTCGTCGGCGAAATGCGCGACCTGGAAACGATCTCCAACGCCATCCTCGCCGCCGAGACCGGCCACTTGGTCTTCTCCACACTGCACACCACCGGCTGCCAAGGCACGGTGAACCGTATCATTGATGCGTTTCCTCACGAACAACAGGATCAGATTCGCGTCCAGCTTTCCACTTCGCTCATTGCCATCCTGTCGCAGGTGCTCATGCCCCGCGAGCCGTCGGGCATGGTCGCCGCCTACGAGTTTCTCGTGGTCACCCCGGCCATCGCCAACCTGATCCGCGAGAACAAGACGTTTCGCATCGACTCGGCCATTCAGACCGGAAAGAAATACGGGATGCAGCTTCTCGACGAGCACCTCTGGTCGCTCTATGAAAAGGGCCAAATCGAGGCCGCCGAAATGCTGGACAAGGCCCGCCAGCCCGGCGAATTGCAGGAGAAGCTCGAAAAGGCCGGCAAGCTCCACGAGGCCGGAGATTCGATCATCACGATCAAGGATGAGCCGCTTCCCGACGAGGGGGAAAAGAAATAGGTCCGATAGGCCCTATAGGACCTATTTTCCTTGGAGTCCGCTATGTCTTCCACGGCCCCGGCCACTTCATCGACCCGCGAATACAAGGGTCGCCTCATCGGCCGCATCCTTAGCAAGATGGGCAAGGTGAACCGCAAGCAGGTTCACGAGGCCCTCGCCGTCCAAAAGACCAACCGCGGCCCGCTCGGCCGGATCCTCGTCGACATGGGCTACATCAAGGAGGCCGACCTCCAACTCGCCCTCGCCGCGCAGATCGGCATGGAGCCGGTCAACCTCGACGCCATCGACGTCAACCCCGAGACGGTCAAGCTCGTCCCCAACCAGATGGCCAACACCTACCGGATCGTTCCGGTCGATTTCGACGATGCGACCAAGACGCTCAGCATCGCCATCGCCTCGCCGGACAATTTCCAGGCCACCGACGACCTGCGCAAGCTCCTCGGCTACAGCATCCGAGCGCTGATCGCCTCCGACGATCAGATCACGGTGGCCCTGGCCCGCTATTACCCCGAGGGGACCGGCGAATCCATCAACCAATTGCTCGACGAGATCGGCGGCGACATTGACCTCGCCAAGTTTGAGGGCCGCGGCGAATCCATCGACTTGGAGGATCTCACCGAACTCATCCAGTCCAACCCCGTCAAGCAGCTTCTGAACTTCGTGCTTTTGAAGGCGATCCGCGATCACTCCAGCGACGTCCACTTCGAGCCCTTCGAGAATGAGTACAAGTTGCGCTACCGCATCGACGGCGTGCTCTACGACATGATCCCGCCGCCTCGCTTCCTCGCGATGGCCATCGCCAGCCGCATCAAGGTCATGGCCAACCTCGACATCGCTGAGCGCCGCATGCCCCAGGACGGCCGCATCAGCCTCAACGTCGCCGGCAACTCCGTCGACCTCCGCGTCGCCGTCCTGCCCACGATGTTCGGCGAGTCCGTCGTGCTGCGCATTCTCGACCGGTCCAACGTCAGCCTCGAATTGGAAAAGATCGGCCTCCGCGAAGACGACCTCGACGTCATGAAGAAGCTGATCGACCGGCCCCACGGCGTCATCATCAACACCGGCCCCACCGGCTCCGGCAAGACCACGACGCTCTACGCCTGCCTCGCCGCCCTCAACGAACCGGGCGTCAAGATCCTCACCGCCGAGGACCCCGTCGAATACGACATCGACGGGCTTATCCAGTGCCAAGTCAACGCCGAGATCGGCATGACCTTCGCCCGGTGCCTGCGCAGCTTCCTGCGACAGGACCCGGACATCATCCTGGTCGGTGAAATTCGCGACCTGGAAACGGCGCAGATCGCCATCCAGGCGTCGCTCACCGGCCACTTGGTCTTGACCACGCTGCACACCAACGACGCTGCCAGCTCCGTCGCGCGATTGCTCGACCTCGGCGTCGAGCCCTTTTTGATCACCGCGACCTTCGAGGCGGTCGTCGCCCAGCGCCTCTGCCGGCGAGTCTGCAAGAGCTGCAAACAGCCGTACACGCCGACCGAAGAGCAGCTCTACGAGCTTCAACTCAAGCCCGAGGACGTCAGGGGCCGCCCCTTCTACTTCGGCAAGGGCTGCGACTATTGCAACGGCACCGGCTACCGCGGCCGCGTCGGCGTCTTCGAGATCATGGTCTTCACCGACGAGATCCGCACGCTGGTCATGAACGGCGCCTCCACCGGCATCCTCCACGAAGCCGCCCTGCGCAACGGCATGCGCACCCTCCGCGAAAGCGGCCTCCTCGCCATCTACGACGGCGTCACGACGATCGAAGAAGTCGTGAAGGAAACGGTTATCTCGGTGTAGGGCGGCCGCCGCGATCCGGCCTATTGGAAATCGCGAGCCGACGCGGAGTAGCGCTGGTTTAGTTGCGCGAGCCAACGTCGCACTTGGGCGCAATGTCAAAACGAGTCGCGTCCCCTTTGATTAACCCATGATTAACCCAAAAGTAAGGCCTCGTGGTTGGGCCTAAGGATACCTTCATGACCATCGCGCAATTCCGCCGCATTGCCTTGAGCATGCCAGAAGCCATGGAAAGCGCCCACATGGGCCATCCCGACTTTCGTGTGAAAGGGAAGATCTTCGCAACGCTGCTGCCGCGCGGCGACGAAACCTGGGGGATGGTCAAGCTGAAGCCGGAGCAACAGCGCCGGTTCGTCAAAGATCACCCGGAGGTCTTCGAGCCCGTGAAAGGCGGGTGGGGCAAACAGGGCGCCACGCAAGTGTGCCTCTCTGCTGCCGATAGCGCCAGCCTCCGAAGCGCGATGATCACCGCCTGGCGAAACACCGCTCCGAAGCGGCTTGTTGAGGAAGTCGGGCTCTCCGAGGTGGAGTAGCGCCACAAAACGGGCCGATTCTTTTCGTCAATGGAAGGCGGGCCGGTCGAAATCGTATTCGCGAATTTCGCGAAACGACTCGAAGAATTTGTCGCGTTCCGGGTCCGTCTTGCCCTTCCAGGATTTTGGCTCGTAGGTAGAAACGAATATCGACTTTACCACACGCCCAGTTTCGCCAGGCTCACTGAATACATGCAAATACGCTCCGGAAGGCAGCTTGTAATAATAGAAATCGATGCCTCGTTTTGTATCCTCGGGAGACGGCGCGACCTGAAATGCTTCTGGCTCCGCTCCGCGCGTCTTGAGCATCGCATCGGCTTTTTCAAAGTCCATGCCAATACGAATTACATCGATGGATCCAGAGGTTGCCTTTGTCTGGCATGTATTAGTCTGCGGCTTGGCGCAGCTCGAAATTCCGATTGCCGGAATCAGGATCAAATAACTAGCCAAGAGTGTTCGATTCAGGGACATTAAGCCTGTTAACCTCCGAATGCGTAAACATTAGGAATTGTTTGGCTGCTTCCCCAAGTCCAACGCCATGATCTTCTCCCGATCCCGAAGATACAGCGTCCGCCCGACGAGCGTCGGGACGGTCCACGCGGTTTTCTTGCAAACGCTCGGCGCCTTGCCGAGTAGGCGATACTTCGCGGGGTCGGCCTTCACCAGGTAGAGCGTGCCATCCTGGTCGAGCACGATGAGCTTTCCGTCGGCATAGAGCACGTTGCCCGTGGCGATGCCGCGCTGCCGCCAGCCGAATTCGCCGGTCTTGGCGTTCACACAGCCGAGAAAGCTCGGGCCGAAATCGCCGCTGCAGCCGTAAACCCAGTCGCCGTCGCGGACGGCGTCGCCGTGCTGGATCTTCATCTTGTTGTTGTACCAGACCTCCTTCGCGGCGAGCTG
Organism: uncultured Planctomycetaceae bacterium; assembly: GCA_964393935.1. Classification (GTDB taxonomy): domain Bacteria; phylum Planctomycetota; class Phycisphaerae; order UBA1845; family UTPLA1; genus DATEMU01. Next base: position 279 of record CAYMXF010000139.1, on the reverse strand, counting down.
GCTGCCGGCCTTTTCGAGCTTCACGCCGCGCGAGCCCATGCCGTAGGCGGAGGAGATGAATAGATGATTGTCTTCCGCGCCCCAGACGGGCGTCGAGATATTCGCGGTCCATTGGGTGGAGTGCTCGACACTCCATTTGCTGGTACCGTTGGTGGCGTCCAGGCCCATCACCGACTTGCCGGTGAAGGCGACGATCTGCTCGACGCCGTCGGGGTTAATCACAAAGAGCGAGGCGTAGCCCGGCTCGAAGTCGCCGCCTTTCCAGGCGACGGAGCCGTC
>CAYMXF010000138.1:0-8376 GCA_964393935.1 uncultured Planctomycetaceae bacterium | reverse complement strand
TTATCGCGGGTACAAAGGGACGCAGTGCGCGTCGACGCACTACATTCTGCGAACGACCTGTTCGTCCAAGCCGTTCGTCGATGCGTTGCCGGGCTTTCTCGAAAGCTGTTACTTGGCGTATGCAGAATTGTTGCCGCCGAAAAGCGGGGCCGAGAAGCCGCTTGAATCGTATTTGTTCCAAACCCGCTGGCAATGGGAGCGTTTCACGGAGGAGTACACCGGGCCGCGGGCGGCGACGTACAAGCATATTCGGTCGGGCGGGTATTCCGAGCGAGGCATAACGGTTTCGCATTATGGCACGCGGCGAAGCTCACTATCCATCCTGGCGCATGAAGGTCTGCACCAGTATCTGGAGGCGACGCACGGCAATCCGATCCCCGCGTGGATCAACGAGGGCTTGGCTTGCTATTTCGAGTCGTTCGATTTGGACGTTAACAACAGGCCGGTCTTCAACCCGTACAATAACACGCTCCGCACTCCCGCGCTCCGGGAGCAGTTCAGCAGCAAGACGATGAAGCCACTAAGTGAGGTGTTGGCGACCAATGCAGGCCGAGAGATTCACCAGCCGACCCGACAGGTGCTCGGTTGTTATGGCCAATGGTGGTCGCTGATCGTCTTCCTGCAGCGGTCTTCGCGCGAAAATCCGTATCACGCGGGCTTTCAGGAACTTCTGCGCGAGCTAGGGACCGAGGCCATGGACCGCAAGGCCCAAGCGTTCATTGCCGCGGATACCGATGGCACGATGAGCTATGGCGAGGCGATCTTCCGAGCGTACGTGTCCGACGACTTGGACCGATTTCAGGTGGACTATGAAGCGTATCTGCCGAAACTGCTTGGTCTGATCGCTTCGTAATCCTCCCCAAAAAGCCACTTGCAACATGCCCAGAATCCGCCGCCGTGACCACTCTTCGCTCGTAGGAGATGTCTATCAAAGCCCGCTCGTTGCGCGGAATGCCTCGGCGGACATGGCCGAGTTGTTCTCACCGCGACGGCGCGTCATCACGTGGCGGCGGATCTGGGTTGCGCTCGCCGAGACACAAAGGGAATTGGGACTTCCGATCTCGGCGTCGCAGGTTCGCGCGCTCCGCACGGCGGTGGAAAAAATCGACTTCGCCAGGGCGGCCCGACATGAGGCCCGCTTGCGGCATGATGTCATGGCCCATTTGCACGCGTTTGCGGACAAGGCGCCGGCGGCACGCGGCATCCTCCACCTCGGCGCGACTAGCATGGATATTGTCGACAACGCCGACCTGATCCTGCTCCAGGAGGCGCTCCACATCCTGCAACAATGGCTTGTCACGGTCATCGAAGCGCTGGCTCGACAAGCCGATAAGTACCGGGCGCTGCCTTGCCTGGGTTTCACGCACTATCAGCCCGCGCAGCTCACGACGGTCGGAAAGCGCATTTCGCTCTGGTGCTGGGATTTTGCGCGCGATCTTGAAGAGATCGACCGGCTGATAGCGGGACTACGACTGCGCGGTGTCCGCGGCGCGACGGGTACACAAGCCGGTTTCCTAAAGCTCCTGGGCAGCGCTTCGATGGTTCACCGGTTAGAACGGCGCATGGCGGAGAAGCTCGGGTTCGCGGCCTGCGAGCCGGTCACCGGGCAAACCTATTCGAGAAAAGTCGATGCTCAGGTGATCGCCGTGCTGGCCAATATCGCCGCGAGCGTTCATAAGTTCGCCAATGATATACGGCTATTGGCGAACCTGAAGGAGATGGAAGAACCGTTCGGGGCCGCGCAAGTGGGCAGTTCGGCGATGCCCTACAAACGCAATCCGATGCTCTGCGAGCGGGCGACGGGGTTGGCCCGATTTGTCATCAGCTTGGCACAATCAGGATTTCAGAACGCCGCCGAACAATGGCTCGAACGAACGCTGGACGACTCGGCCAACAAGCGGCTGCTCGTGCCGGAGTGCTTCCTGGCGACGGATGGGATGCTCCAGATCGTCGCCTCTGTGGCTCGCGGGCTCGTCGTTTATCCCAGAATGATCCGCGCGCACATCGACGCCGAATTGCCGTTCATGGCGACGGAGGACTTCCTGATGGCCGCCGTCGCCGGCGGCGGCGATCGACAACGTCTCCACGAGCGAATCCGGAGGCATGCGCAAGCAGCCGGCGAGCAGGTCAAGCGCTCTGGCAAGCCAAACGACCTGCTCATCCGGCTGAAACGCGACCCGGCTTTTGCAGGCGTATCGATCGACCGAATCATGAACCCGCAGGAATACACCGGACTGGCGGCCGAACAGGTGAAAGCCTTCATGCGAACCGTCGTAGGCCCCTTACGGCGAAGGCATCGCCGGACGCCTCGTCGCCGACCGGAGATCGTGGTATGACCAAGGAAGAACTGGCCGAGCGGATCCGATCCGTCGCCTATCTTGAAGGGGACTTCACGCTTCGTTCGGGCAAGAAGTCGCGGTTTTATATCGACAAGTATCTTTTTGAGACGCAGCCGGACATCCTCGCAGAACTCGGCCGGCGCTTGGCGGAGAAAGCAACGCCGCAAACGACGCTGATTGCCGGGGCGGAACTCGGCGGCGTCGCGCTGGCCGCGGCGGCGGCCATGGCGGCCAAACTACCGTTTCTCATCGTGCGTAACGCCAAAAAGGATTACGGCACCAACAAAATGTACGAAGGACGGGTTCAGGCCGGGGACGTCGTTCTGCTCGTGGAGGACATTGCCACGACCGGCGGTCAGATCCTGGAAGCTGCGCAGGTCATTCAATCCGTAGGCGGGCGCGTGCAGCGTATCGTCGCCGTCGTCGATCGAGGCCAGGGCGCGGCTCAAAGGATCCGCGAAGCGGGGTACGAATTTGAAGCACTGCTCAACAACGCGGATCTGAGGCTTCCCACGGAAACGACTCCATAGAAAAGAGGCGACAGGTCTGCGCGACCTGCCGCCTCTTCGATGGAACGAATCAAACCCATCAACCCGGCCCGCCCGTAGCGCTACGGGACGAGGCAGGCGTCCGACCGAGTTCCAAGATCGCAAAACTCGCTCGTCGGCCCGGTATTGCCGGGGTCGACGGTCGCACTGCTCGAGGACAGGTGCGTCGTGTAGCAGTTATCTCTGCCACGGGACGACGGAACGTTCAAGAATTTTCCGGAAAGGCCGACATCCGGACCCTTTTCGAATAGCACGTGAGCGTCCTGGAAGAGGACATTCTGCCCTTCGCGGTTCGTGTGGTTGTTACTGTTTCCACGGAACTGCGAGACACGATCCGTGGGAGGGGTGACGTTGATGGCGCCCTTGAGGTAAGGGTTGGCGTCCGCCATCACTGGAAAGGTTGGCTCCGAACTGGTGCCGATCTGGGGCCGGTTAGGATCATGCTGATACTGATAGGCATAGCTGTTGTATCTGCCCCACGGATTACCGAGGAAGTCGTAATAGGCCAGGGAGTCCTGGGCGGGATCGGGGGTATCCGTCGTGCTTGGGCAAATGAACTGCTTGGGCGTGGTGTTGTTCTGCCGAACGAGCGTCCACATGTCGACCGTGGGGGAAGGAGTGCCGGTGGTCGACGGCTCGATTTCCCGATCTGCCGGGCGATAACAGATCATGAGGCCGCCGGTCGGCGTGTTAATATCGGCAACGCACGGGAAGAGGCCGGGATCGTCCTGGGCGTAGATGTACATCGCCTGGCCGATACCGCGGAGGTTCGCGGAGCACACCGTCCGCTTGGACAGCTCGCGGGCCCGCGAAAGACTGGGCAGGAGGATCGAGATCAACAACGCGATGATCGCGATAACCACCAGCAACTCAATGAGGGTAAACGCTTGTAACTTTTTCCTGATTCTGTTCACCGTTCGTACTCCTTTGGGCAACGTCCTTTTGCCTGATCCGTGTGCATGTCCGGCAGGCCGAATGCGACACAAAACTGGATGGATAAGACCTCGATTCGGGTGGGCATCACCGTCCACGAATCCGTGGCCGGCGACTGGGCCTCGCCAGAGCAACCGGTCATCCTGTGCGGAGTAGTTGCCCCATCATCCGCACGTGCAACTCAGTCCCTTAGGAAAATCTCGGCGCCAATAAACAAGCCGAGGGCCTGCGGACTGATTACGTCAATGTCTGTTCAGCGCTTCAATCGCGCTGTTTCGGTGGGTAAAGACCAGTCGCGATGCGGACCCACTCATGGTCACGCAACAACGACCGGCAATCACCCATAGTTGGCCACCCATCGTCGGGCAGCATGAGGCGGGAGAAGGAGGCACAAACTGGAGGGAATGACTCGCGGAACCTTGGCCCCCGCGCGGGCCTGAATGAGGGAAGTTAGGAATGATAGCTAGCGACTGTCTGCCTCGATCTCAATCAAACCAACCATGCGGGCGAGCACCGACCATCGGAACTCACCATTATCTACAATATGGTATCTCCAAAACACCGTCTGTCAAGACATTTTCGGGCTTTTTCATCTCGTTTCTAGACAATGAGTGTCGTGACTTTGATCCGCTCCGTATCAGCTTGCCCGATCCGCAGCCGAGCGGCGGAGGTGAGAAATCTTGGGGCAGAGGCGCCGGGCAAGAGGGGGTTCAACTCATGTAACGATCTGATTTCATTGAGGATACCGTAACCGGTCGCGTCGCAGGCGACCGGATCGACGCTCAGAAGTAGCTCGCCCGCACCGTGAATGTCGCTGTCTCGGGAGTCTGGGCCACCCTCATAAACGACGCGAAGGGCGTTCATAATATTCAACCGGAGCCGGTCTTGGATCGGCCGCGACGAAACAATCTCGGCGATGGCGGGGTCGCAGCCATTCGCATGAAAACGAGATGGATGGCGGATGAGTCCATGGGAGAGGTTCTTGAGACAGCCGGTCATGGTCGCCAGATGATGGGTCTTCAGGAAGGGAATGTTGATAATGGCAGTGGCCTGATCGAGCGCCGCAAGGAAAGTGTCCCGACCGCTCTTGCCGAATTCGATTTCCGTCCCCTGCCAGCGGAGGTCCGGCGAGCGCGTTTGACGGATCAACCGCGGATCATCGACGCCGACTTCGAGAATGATGATTCGTTCGGGGCTCCATCCGGCCGACTGAAGCGAGAGGACCAATTCGCGTGCCATCGGCGGAGTCGTGCCGATGCGTTCGGCGCCGGATTGATTGAATTTGAGCAATAGGACGTCGTCCTGGCTCAGCAATCGATTCCACGCGTCCGCCACTGTCTTCTCGCGCGTCAAAGCGCAAAGACCTTTTGAGAGGCTCTCCCGCAAGATCGTTGGATTCACGGCCCGCGCCGAGATCAATCGTTTGGAGGCGACGCGTATGACGCGCGCGGAGTGGGTCGGAGCCAAGTGAGAAGTGGGTTCCGTGTCGGATGGAATAACCTGTCCCAAGACTCGCGCCGGCTGCTGTAACGCGATCGCGGCAGTGGTGGAAAGCGCCTTTTGCAGGAACTCGCGGCGCGAAGCGCTGACCGCCTGCGAAAGGGGATCCTCACTTTGATCGGACGGACGCACGTTGACAGCCCTCTGAGCCTTGTTAGTTTATCGACGCCTCCGGACGACCGCGTCCACCAGGATCGAGGTTTACTGATGCCTCCCGCCGGGAAAGACAGACTGGATCGACTTCGAGCCGCATTTGATGCCGCCGGCCAGGGGCACGTCTTTACGTTTTGGGACTCGCTCGATGAGCACGAGCGGTCGGAACTGCTCGACGATCTGGAGGGCGTCAACGTTGCGGAACTCCCCACCCTCTCCGCGATCGCCTATTCAGGAAGCGCGGGCCACCCGGCGGTCAACCTTGAGCCGGCCGTGGTCATGCCTCGATCAGACGTTTCACGAGACGTCGTCGAGCGCGGACGCAAGGCCCTTGCCGCCGGCAGGATTGCGGCACTCACCGTCGCGGGCGGCCAAGGCACCCGCCTGGGTTTGGACGGTCCCAAGGGGGCTCTTCCGATCTCCCCGGTCCGCGGCAAGACGCTTTTCCAACTGTTCGCCGAGTCTATTTTCGCGACGGATCGCCGTTACGGCTGCGCGACGACGTGGTACATCATGACGAGCCCGGCCAACGACGCGCAGACGCGCGCGTTCTTCATGGCCAACGGCGACTTCGGCCTTGCCCCGGAACGGATCACGTTCTTCAAACAAGGCGTGATGCCGGCCTTTGACCGAGGTGGAAAGGTCTTGCTCGATCAGCCGAACCGCGTCGCCCTTTCGCCCGACGGCCATGGCGGGACGCTGCTCGCTCTGGCCCATAGCGGCATGCTCGCCGACATGGCCGCGCGAGGCATCGAACACATCAGCTATTTTCAAGTCGACAACCCGCTGGTGGCCTGTCTCGACCCCGCGTTCATCGGGTTGCACGACCAGACCGGTTCGGAGATGTCGAGCAAGTCGGTGCCGAAGGCGGACGACCTCGAAAAAGTCGGTAATTTCGTCCGCGCCGACGGCAAGTTGATCATCATCGAGTATTCCGATCTGCCCAAAGCATTGGCCCACGAGAGGAACCCGGATGGGTCGCGACGGTTCGACGCCGCGAACATCGCCGTACACCTTCTCTCGCGTCGATTCGTCGAAAGGCTCACGGCGAACCCGGCCTCTTTCGCTCTGCCGTGGCATCGCGCCGAGAAAAAAGTGCCTTACCTCGACTCGGCCGCCGGCTGCCGTATGGAGCCGGATCGACCCAACGCGATCAAGCTCGAATCGTTTATCTTCGACGCCCTACCGCTGGCGAACAGCGCGTTGGTGATGGAAACCTCGCGCGAGGAGGAATTCAGCCCGGTGAAGAATCTCACCGGCGTCGATTCCATCGCGACTTCACAGCGGGACATGACCCGCCGCGCCGCGCGGTGGATGTCGGCCGCCGGATTCACCATCCCGCGCCGCGCCGACGGCGAACCCGAGGGCCGTTTCGAGATCAGCCCGCTCGTGGCGCTCGACGCCGATCAGCTCTCACAGCGCTCGGCGCCCGCCCGGCGCATCCAAGCCGGAGAGAGCGTGTATTTGGGATAGGATCCGGCTATGGATGTCCGAGGGCGCCCAAGAGGTAAGGACGGTCAGGGTCTTATTCCGACGATTTCGCCATTGCGGACGATGAGATCCAACCCCTCCCACGCCGCTGCAAGACGGGTTATGGCGTTCGTCTTACACAACAGTGCGATGCACAGAGCCGCTGCCACTTGCGCCGCAGCGATAAGGTAGAGCGTGGCATCGGGGCTCATCCTCAGGCGATTCCAACTCAATCTTGCCGTTGACATGACACGGTCCTCCCGGAACGCGCCCCGTCGGGTCGAAGGCACCGAACCGCCCGTAGGCCGTTCCACCCGTTATTCGGAGCAGCCAGCGGAATCTGTCACGGATTCTTAAGAAAAATCGGAATTAGGAAGCATGGGGCCAGGCGAGTATCGTCATGCCCGGCCGAGGAGGTTTTCGAGGCGATCCAGCCCTTTATCGATCGTTTGCAGGTCCGTGGCAAAGGAGAGCCGGACGTTGGTGTCCATGCCGAAGGCCCCGCCCGGAACCAGGGCGACATGCGTCTGATCCAAGACCAGCGTGCAGAACTCCGCTGAGTTGCGGACCCCGAGGCGGGCAAACGTGCCGGACACATTCGGGAAGCAGTAGAACGCGCCCGTCGGTTCGGCGCAGGTGACGCCACGAAGGGCCGATAGTCGGCGGTGCATGTGTTTACCGCGGCGCTCGAACTCCAGGCGCATGTTCTCGACGTGCGATTGATCGCCGGTCAAGGCCTCGACCAGCGCGTGGTGGATGAAGGTCGCCGTGCCGCTCGTCGTATGACTTTGAAGTTTGGCCATCCCCTTGATGAGCGGCACGGGTCCGGCGGCATAACCGACGCGCCAGCCGGTCATGGCGTGTGTCTTGCTGGCGGCGTTGAAGGTGATCGTCTTGGCGAACCATTCGGGGCTCACGGCGGCGAAGCTGAGATACTCGCGGTTCGCTCCGTAGAGCAGGCAATCGTACATCTCGTCGGAAAAGACGATGAGGTCGCGGCCCGACAATACCCTTGCAATGGCCCGAACCTCTTCCGGCGAATAGGTGAACCCGCCGGGATTTGACGGGCTGTTGAAGACAAATACTTTCGTCCGTTGCGTCAGCGCGGCGGCGATCTGCTCGGGCCGAATGCGAAGGCCGTTGGCTTCGTTGCCCAGGATCGGCACGACCTTGCCGCCACATAGCCGGATTTGCTCCGGGAAAGTCACCCAATACGGGACGGGCAGGATGACTTCGTCGCCGGGGTTCAAAAGTGTCGAGAAGGCCAGAAAGAGGGCTTCCTTGCCGCCGACGGTGATGATGACCTGATCGGGCGTATAGGACAGCCTGTTGTCGCGGCGGAACTTTTCGCAGACGGCTGCGCGGGCTTCCGGGATGCCGCTGGTCGGTTTGGCATAGCCGGTGTGACCGGCGTCGAGGGCGCGCTTGGCGGC
>CAYMXF010000137.1:6313-8389 GCA_964393935.1 uncultured Planctomycetaceae bacterium | reverse complement strand
AGCACTAGGTTGTGGTCCTAGGGGTCGCGGGTTCGAGCCCCGTCACTCACCCGTTTCATAATAACCGCTGAGCGCGTGATTGAGCGGCCCTGCCGGCTATATCCCTGCGCCGAATGTCCGTCCTATTTTGGTCGACCGCCGTCCGGTTTTCCCTTGCGCGCGCCTCGTGTCAATGTCCGATCAGCGTGTTCACGAACGGCTGGATGTCCCGGGCGGAATGAACACCGACTGCCTCAAACGCGCTGCGCGACCGCTTCGACGTACGGCGGGCGGGTGGTCAGGCGCGGGTCGTCCAGTGCTCCGCCGATCGTGAAGTGATACAGGCTTTGAAACCGCCGGCCCGACAGGCCGAAGATCTCGTGGACGGGGTCGTCGAAGTAGGCGCCGATGCCGGTGGCGCGCAATTTATTGCCCAGACGTACGGCGGCGGCTTCGGCTTCGAGGTAGAGAACTTGCCCGATCATGCCGGCCTCCCAGAAGAGGCGGCGGTAGAACCACGGCCCGTAACGCTGCAATGACGGCTCGAACTCGGCGATCATTCCGAGCGAAAAGGCGCTGTCGCCGGCGATGGCCTGGCCGAGGCTGAGCTGCGCCGCGGCCCGGCGGCAGTCGGCGGGCATGAGCAAATAAAGAGGCAGACCGGGCGGCGCATCGGGCGACGGGGTCCAGGCGAAATCGGGATTCGTCGCGGCGCGAAGGGCGTCCACTTTCGCCGGATCGCGGGCGAGGGCGTAGAGACCCGGCGATAGACCGTCAATGAGGTGAACAAACATCAGGAGGTGAATCGCGGGCGACCAGGAAATCGCATCGAAGGGGGCCGCGCCCGTCGGCATGACGCGCGAGAGGATGGAATAGAAGACGTCTCGGGGGATCGAGGTGCGGCCGTCACAATCCGTGGCGCTGCGGCGCTGGAGGAAGATATCGCGGGCGAGGGGTTCTGATCCGCCCTCCTGACTCGCAGTCGAGAAGTGAGAGGGGCTATGCACTTTCTCGTTGATCGGAGTGCGGGGTTTCTTCGTGGCGTCGGCGGCCATGTCGATGATATCCCACGGAACGTGATCGGAGCTGAGGCGGTTGGCTTTGCCTTCCCAGGGGCCGGTCGCCACGGGCGACTCGACTAGGCTGGCGGCGACGTGTTCGACGACATCAGGATCGCGCGGGAGGCCGCCGCGAGGATTTGTGTCTGCCGTGGGCCAAACGGCTGCGAGAAGCTCCGGCTCCTCTCGTTCCGCGTCGGGGAAATCTTCCGCGCGATCGAGCCCGAGCAGATGGGCGACCTCGTCATCAGCGAGATCTTCGAGGAGCGTCATCCGCCAACCGAGCATGGCCGCGGCGAAGCGCAAGCAGGCCAGGGCGTGGCCGGTATCTTGCTGGCAGTAGCGGAAGGCACGCTCGCCGTATTTCCATGCTTCCCGCCAGAGGATGGAGCTGAGGCCGACGAGGAAGACATCGTTGCCGAAGACGTCGCAGCCCAGGGAGGAGACGAGCGCCTCCCACGCGGACGCATCGATGACGTGTCGCCGCTCGAGCGCGTGCTCTTTCGGGGCGTAGTGATAGACGGCCGGTTGATCGCCGATGCCCGCCACGGGGCCGCATAGGAGATAGCCCTCGGTGGGATGGAGATTGCCGCTGGAGGGATTACAGCGAAGGGCCCAGGTCGAATCGCCGTACGCCTTCCACGCCGTCAGGGCCAGCGAGCACTCGAAGAAGGCGGAGAGGGTGCGCCTCGTGACGGGTTGGGCGGGGACGCCGCCCGGGGTAAAGAGCGAGGCATAGGCTGATTCACCCTCGCGCGGACCGATCAAAAGCGGCGTCAGCGGCGCGCCGGCATATCGGCGGAAGGGGTCGGGCTGCGTGGCCCAATCGAGGTAGCCCATGCTGCGGGCGTAGCGGTGCGGATGATGCTTGGTGGCGTCGTGGTAGACGAGGACGCGCTCAAAGTCTGTGGTCGCAGCGATAAGGGCACCTTGGGTAGCCGTGGCTTCGATGGGATTATATCGTAGCAGCGTCGTTGTGAGATTTGCGGAGCGATCGCGAAGCAGCGAATAACGTCAGCTGGTGACAATTTGTTAGGAA
>CAYMXF010000137.1:0-6213 GCA_964393935.1 uncultured Planctomycetaceae bacterium | reverse complement strand
CCTGCGTGGTCTGCGGGCTGCCGCTCTTTTCCAGCGATCACAAGTTCAAGTCCGGCACCGGCTGGCCCAGCTTCTACCGCGAGTTCGACAAAGACCACGTGGCGCGCAAAGTGGATCTCCACCACGGCATGAGCCGCACGGAAATCAATTGCGCCCGTTGCGGCGCGCATCTGGGCCATGTGTTCCCCGATGGCCCTCCGCCCACCAACGAGCGCCACTGCCTCAACTCCGCGTCGCTGAAGTTCCACAAGAAAGGCGCGGAGATGCCGCCTGAGAGTCGGCCGGCCGAAAAAACGAAATCGGCCGCCGACGCGTCAACCGCAAAGACCGAGACGGCCTATTTCGCCGGCGGCTGCTTCTGGGGCTTGGAGCATTATTTCCAAAAAGGCCCCGGCGTAGTCGATGCCGTCAGCGGTTACATGCAGGGACGCGTCGAAAACCCCGGCTACAAGTTGGTCTGCTCCGACACGACCGGTCACGCCGAAACGGTGAAAGTCATCTTCGACCCGAAGCGGATCTCCTATCACCGACTGCTGGAGGCGTTTTTCAAGATGCACGACCCCACGCAGCTCAACCGCCAAGGGCCGGACGACGGCGAGCAGTACCGCTCCGGCATCTGGTACGCCAACGACGAGCAGCGCCGCGAGGCCGAGGCGTATCTTCAGGAACTCCAAAAACAGGACCGCTTCAAAGGCCGCAAGATCGTCACGCAGGTCGAGGCGGCCAAGACCTTCTATTCGGCCGAGGACTATCACCAGGACTACGTCGAAAAGACCGGCCGCGCTTGCCATGTGACCAACCCTTGGTAGCCGTGGCGGCCATCGTCTCGGCGAGCGCGTGAAGTCTCGTCCAGCGCGTGGCCTCCGGCCGCGGCCTCGGATAATCTACTCGCTCGTCATGGACCTTCAGACTCGCCTCGACGAACTCCTTACCCTGGCCGACCAGATCGGCCTGGCCATCCGTCGCGAGTCGCTCGGCGGCGGCGGCGGCGGGCTCTGCGTTCTCCGCGGTCAGCGCGTCCTCTTCCTCGACACCTCCGCCGACCTCGAGACGCGCTACGAGCGCACGCTGGCCGCCCTCGCACCGCTTCCCGAGATTGACGCACGCTACATCCGCCCTGACGTCCGCGAAGACATCGACCGTCTTCGCACCCGCACAACGACATAAGCCGATGGCTAACGGCTAACGGCCAATGGCTATAGAATGAGTCCATGACTTTGATGATGAGCGTCTCCGGCGTTCGCGGCATCGTCGGCGAAACGATGACCCCTGAACTCGCCGTCCAGCTCGGCGCCGCCTTCGGTTCTCATCTCGGCGGCGGCGATGTCATCCTGGGCCGCGACTCCCGCCCCAGCGGCGAGTTGCTGGAATCCGCCGTCAAGAGCGGCCTGCTCGCGGTCGGCTGCAACGTCACCGAGCTGGGCATCGTCACAACGCCGGGCACGGCCCTGACCGTTTTGGAGCGGTCCGCGCGGGGCGGCGTCGTCGTGACCGCCAGCCATAATCCCGTGGAATGGAACGGCATCAAGTTTCTCACGGCCGAGGGATTCGCCCCGCCGCCGGAAATCGCCGAACAGATCTTCGCCCGTTACCGCGAACGCCGCTTTGCCTACGCCGATGTCGCCCGCGTGGGCCGCTGCCAGCGCGACCTCTCCACGAATGACCGCCACGTCGCCCGCGTCTTGCGAAACCTCGACGTCGCCGCGATCCGCCGCCGGCAGCTCAATGCCGTTCTTGACAGCGTCAACGGCGCCGGCGGCGCGTCCGGCCGGATGCTCTTGGAGCGCCTCGGCTGTCGCGTCATCCACGTCAACGCCGAGCCCACCGGCCGCTTCGCGCATACCCCCGAGCCTACCGCCGAGAATCTTGCCGGTCTGTGCGACACGGTCCGCCAAGCCGGCGCGGACATCGGTTTCGCCCAGGACCCTGACGCGGATCGCCTCGCGATTATCGACAACACCGGCCGTTACATCGGCGAGGAATGCACGCTCGCCCTCGCCGCCAAGTACATTTTCGCAAAAACCCCCGGCCCCGCCGCCGCCAATCTCTCGACGTCGCGAATGATCGACGACCTCGCCGCTCGCGCCGGCTCGAAGTGCGTCGTGCATCGCACGTCCGTCGGCGAAGCCAACGTCGCCCGTGCCGTTCTCGAAAAAAGCTGCGTCATCGGCGGTGAAGGCAACGGCGGCGTCATCGACCCGCGCGTCGTCCCCGTCCGCGACAGCCTCGCGGCGATGGGCCTCGTGCTCAGCCTGCTCGCCGAGGATTGGCGGCCGTTCAACGTCATCGTTGACGAACTGCCCCGCTATGTGATGATCAAACAGAAGTTCGACGCGGATCGCGCACAGATCGACGCCTGGCTCCAGCGCGTCCGCATGTCCGCCGAGGGCGGGCGCATCGACGACAGCGACGGCCTCCGCATCGACTGGCCCGAGGGCTGGGTCCACGTCCGTCCGTCGAATACCGAGCCGATCGCCCGGGTCATCGTCGAAGCCTCGGACCTATCCGCCGCCGAGACGCTCGCCCGCCGAATTACCGAGCTGCGCTGACCCGTACACGCACGATAAAAAAAGCCCCAGGCAAGTGCCCGGGGCTTTTGTAATTTGATTCGTCATCGCAGTCTGGGTCGAGAACCGATGGTGCTCTATTGGCACGCCGCCAGCATCGTGGCCGGTTCGAATCGCGGCGCTTCCGTCGGCGCGGGATGCAAAACCCCATCCGCCAACCTCAACGTCGGCCGCTGTGAAACCTGCCGCGTCAACCAGCCCGTGTTCCGCATCGTGACGCAAGCATACGGAATCACCCACGACAGACACGCCACCCAGAAGAACTCGTAGATGATCAGCCATACCCAGTCGCTGTCCCGCTCGTTCATGTAGTAGATGAGCGACATCATCATCGCATAGGTCAGGATCATCCCGAGCTGGTGAAAAAAGTATCCGTCGCTCGTCGCCAGAAGCATCAGGCTGTTCACAATGAGCAGCGGCGGAAGGAATAGCGCGATCACCGTCAAGATCATGTTGAACCGGAACGTATTCAAAAACGTCCGGCGGAATCGTGTGAACATGAATCGGAAGAGGACGATCGTCTCGCGGATATTGCTCCGCCCCCATCGTAGGAACATCTTGCAAATGCCCGTGAAGGTGTGCGGCATCTGGCTCCAGACGATCGCGTTGCCTTGATACGCCGTCAGCCATCCGTCGCGCAGGAAGAGGTTCGTCATCGCCCGGTCCTCGCCGGTCGTGCAGGGACAACCGAGGAACCGCTGCGTGGCCCACTCGTCCGCGACCTTCCGCACGAAGTCCGCCCGGTAGATCGAAAGGGCCCCCGGCGTGCAGAACACGCCGCGGAACTCGTTCTGATACGCGCGCACGAACTTGAACGACAGGCTGAACGTACACTTCAAGAACCGCGTCATCAGGCTCTGCCGCGGATTCAAGACTTCGACGCAGCCCCCTACGCAGCCGATCCGCGGATCGCGCACCAGCGGCGTGACGCCGTTGCGCAGCGCGTCGGGATGGATAATGCTGTCGGAGTCGATCGTGACGAAGACGTCGCCCCGGCCCTTTTCAAAGCCCATCCGCAGCGCTTCGCGCTTGCCCTTGTTCGTGGGCTGACGCAGCGTGTAAATCTTCACCCGCTTCTCGGCTTGCCGCGCCGCCATCAGGATGTGCAGCCAGGTGTCGTCGGAACTGCCGTCGTCGATGGCGATGATCTCCAGGCGATCCGTCGGATAACGGCTCGCCGCGACCGACAGGATGGATTGTTTCACCAATGCGCCTTCGTTGAAGGCCGGAATAATGACGGATACAAACGGCAGTTGCGCGTCGGACACCGACTCCATCGGTCGATACCGTCGCCACAAAATCACGCGCCAAACGAGAACGGCATACATCAACCCGCCGTACGCGAACGCCATGCCCCAGAACAGACTGCCCCAGTGCGTCTTGGGCAACATCGTGAACCGTTCAAAGATTCGGCCGCTGGCGATCGCCAACACCAAGCCCACCAGCCCCGCCGCGATGATGCAGTACTGAATGATCTTTTCGGCGCGTCGTTGCGACGGCGTCCGATCGTCGATCGGGCCGGTCGCGACGTCGATGAGCGGGTCCTCGCCGACAGTCGATTCGTCGGTGGTTAAAGCAAGTCTAACGGCGCGCTGGATCTGGATGTGATCCAGAGACTCGATGGCTGACATAGAAGTTGTTCCGTGGGGGTTAACCCTAAAGGTTTGGTTGAGTCGCGTACTATACGCGTGGCCTCCCCGACATTCAACACTTCGCCGGGACCATCTTTCCCGCCCGCTTGCTCCGAGGTACACAGGAGTCCTATGACGGGAGGTTGAACCGTTTAGACCCTTGATTCCCCCGAAGGTTAGGAGCGTCCGGATAACCTTTAGAGCCGTTTGGAAGACGCCATGCCGCTCACAATCCCCCGTCCTGGCGGCATGTTCCCAACTCCATGGCTCATGGATGGTTGTGAATCGTCGCGGATGTGCGAGATGCGACGGATCATCGGACTTCCCGCCCCTGCCTGCCACTTTCTACCCCCCATGCCGTCCCGCGTCGCAGGCCGACTCCCTCTCTTCGGGTATAACGTGTGACCTTGTGAGAGACGTTCTGAAGGATCGCATCGCAAGTGGGGTGAAACCCGAAGCGCCTTCCGCGGCCCGCCGACCGCCGGTCCTGGTGCTCATGGGCCTGCTTTTTCCGGCCACGCTTGTCGGCGGCATGGTTCTTTTTCCCGCCCGTGCGAATCTCGGACGCTTGTCGGAAAAGGACTCGCCCCTCCGAATCGGAATCGATCCCAACTCCACCCACTGGTTCGAGCTGGCGCAGCTTCCCGGCATTGGTGAATCGCTTGCTCGAAAGATCGTCGACTACCGCGAATCCAGACGGGCGTCTTCACAAGGCTCGAACCGCCCCGTTTTTGCGACGCCTGAAGATCTGCTTCCCGTCAATGGAATCGGTGTCCGTTCGCTGGCCAGAATACGCCCCTTTCTTATCTTCCCGTCGCCACTGCCCGGCTAGGTTGACAGTCCTTCTCTTAGCCGATAGGTTGGCCTAAATGTCCATCAAGGATTGGTCTGACAACATCATCCTGGCCGAGCTACAAGACGATCCGCTGTTCTCTGACGATCTGAACGCGATTCAGGAAACGCTCGAACACCGCAACGGCTGCCATGCCGTGCTCGACTTTGCCGGCGTCAATTTCTTGAACTCCTCCAACATCGCCAAGTTGCTCAAGCTCCGCAAACTGATGCATTCCACCGTCGGCGGCAAGCTCCGCCTGTGCGGCATCAATACCAGCGCCTGGGGCGTCTTCCTGGTCACCGGCCTCGATAAGATTTTTGATTTCTGCGACGACGTCCCCAGCGGGCTCGCCAGTGTTCAACTCGGTAAGTAGTTTTTTCGGCTCTCCCCATCACTATCGTTTATCCCGCACAACCCCACCCCCGTCAGGCTTCCTAATCAGTCGCCTTTCATCCCCTTCGTACGGGAGGGAACAGAGATGCTGGTCGTCCGACCCTCACCCCGGCCCTCTCCCTCGGAGGGAGAGGGAGTTTAATCGCTCAAGGAGAACGGCGTAAAGTTCGTGGCGCGGTCGTAGTAGTCCTCGTTTTCGGCGCGCTTGAGGAAGCCGACGATCGCGTAGGTGGCGGGGGTGAAGACGATTTCCACTGAGACCTTGAAGACCCAGTTGAAGATGACCACCTTGATCATCGTGCCGGGCGTCCAGGTGCCGAGGAAGGCGATGGGGTAGAAGAGCGCGCTATCGACAAGTTGGCCGACGATGGTGGAGCCGATCGTGCGGGTCCAGAGCAGCCGCCCTTTGGTCCAGATTTTCATCTTCGCCAGAACGTAGCTATTGGCGAAGTCGCCGGCCCAGAAGGCGCAGATCGAGCCGACGACAATCCGCCAGGTGTTGCCGAAGACAACTTCGAGGGCGGGCTGGATCGTCCGGTTGAACGGCTCCGCGGGATCGGCGGGGAAGTGGATGACGAAAAGGCCCATGATCGCCGCGAAGATCATCGCCCCGAAGCCGGCCCAGATGACCTTGCGGGTGCGGGCGTAGCCGTACACTTCCGTCAGGATGTCGCCGAAGATGTAGCTGATCGGGAAGAAGAGGTTGCCCGCGCCGAAGGTGATGCCGAGGAAGACGCAGGTCTTGCCCGGCCCGATGAGGTTGGAGCAAAGCAGGACGGTGACGAAG
>CAYMXF010000136.1:6686-8505 GCA_964393935.1 uncultured Planctomycetaceae bacterium | reverse complement strand
ACGGCCGATTTTCGCTCGGCCGTCTTTCTTCGGGTGCAAAACGTCGCCTCCGAACTGTGCATCTCCTGCCACAAGGACAAGACGCGCGGCCCGCAGTTCGGGACGCACCCGATCGGCGGCATGCCCTGGCCGATTCCGCGGGCGTTGGTCGATGCCGGCGCGAAGGTCGGCCCCAATCCGCGCGAGCTGACCTGCCAGGTCTGCCACACGCCGCATGGATCGAAGGAAGACCACCTGTTGGTCATGGGCACTTCGTCCAACCAGCTTTGCCTGAACTGTCACGATCAGATGCGGCCGGGCATGTTTCGCGAAGGCGGACCGACCGAGCACCCGCTGAGTCCGCACGTCAATGCCGAACAAGCCGCGGCCATCTCGACGATGGGCACCAAGCTCGGCCCGGAAGACAAGCTCATTTGTCTTTCCTGCCACAAGTTACACCACGGCAAGGGCGGTCATTTCATGCTCGCCGATGATCTGACCGACGGGCGGTTCTGCATAAAATGCCACTCTGAAAAGACCCCGCTCTTCGGGAGCCATCACGACCTTCGCATCAACCATCCTGAGGAGAAGAACCGCCTCGGCATGACGCCGCAGTCCGGCGGGCCGTGCAGTGCCTGTCACATGTTCCATCGCTATGCGCGCTCGCCGGAGCCAAGCACGCTGGACCCAGGCGGAGGCAAATGCACTACCTGTCATCAGACGGGTCGCTGCGCGGAGTCGAAGGTGCTCGGGCTCGTGAATCACCCCGGGGCGCATTGCGTGGATTGTCACAATCCGCACGATCCACAGCGGAAGTCTTTCCTCCGCGCGGACATAAAGGACCTTTGTGTCAATTGCCACAAGGAGCAGACGGCGCTCGCCGGCGGGCCGCACGACTATCAGCAAACCGGCAAGTCATGGCCCACCGAAGCGGTGGCGATGCAGGATTCTTGCTTGGTTTGCCATCGACCGCATGGCGATGAGAAGACCGGACTTCATCGTGTCGCCGGCGCGGCCGGCGGCAATGATGCCGGCTGTCGCGTCTGTCACTCGACGTACGTTTGGGGGGCGCGCGGAAACATGGCCGCGCTGCATCCGAATGAAATGAAGCCTGGCATGTCGCACGGCGATTTGCCGCTCGTTTTGAAGAAAGAGGGCGAGGCTGGGAGCGTCGGCTGCCGGACGTGCCACAACCCGCACGCGGCCGTCGCGACAAACCCGTCAATGCTTCGCGCGGGGGCGGATCAAACGCCGCAGTCTCTTTGCGCAACCTGTCACACCGATGTGAGCACTCTGGCGTTCACCAGCCACGGCGCGACCGGGCTTGCTAAAGCAGGATTCAACGCGGCCATGTGCGGCCCCTGTCACGCCGTTCACGGCGATCCGGCCGTCGTGGATAAACATTTCCTTTGGCCAAAGACTCTGGGACCGTCCTCGGCGAACCTTCGCGTCGCCGAGGCGCATTGCTCCGCCTGTCACCGCGAGGGCGGTCCCGCCAAGCGGCCGAAAATCGCTTCGCATCCGGACGTCGTGATGCAGGTCATCGCCGCGGCACAGCCCGATCGATCGCTGCCGCTTTTTGATCGACTAGGGGACGAGGATCCGCACGGACAAATCACGTGCGGGACTTGCCATCTTCCCCATGGACAATCCATGCCGAAGGAACAGGCGGCGTTTGTCGCTGCGCTTTCGCGAGGCGAGCAAAAGGCCGCGCGATTGTTGCTTCGCCCGTTCCGCCCACCGAACCTTTGCACGACGTGTCACGGCGCCGACGCGCTGCGTCGGTTTCTTTATTTTCACGACCCTGACCGCAGAACCGGGCCATTGGGATCCGGCGTCG
>CAYMXF010000136.1:411-6586 GCA_964393935.1 uncultured Planctomycetaceae bacterium | reverse complement strand
TTTCTTTATTTTCACGACCCTGACCGCAGAACCGGGCCATTGGGATCCGGCGTCGCCCCCCAAAACTGATAGGTCTCATGAACGGGGCGGGGACGAAGAGGCCGGCCGGTTAAACTCAAACCTGGACAGCCAGGTTGACATTTAAGGATAGGGCGGCTAAACTGGATGTCAACGTCTAGATATGTCGGCGGTCTTTGGCACTCTTCTTGCAAGGCCGGTCGGCATGATGGAACGAAGGTCAGGAGCTTCCATGACGTCACAAACAGCCGAATATGCGTTGAGGGCGGTAGTCTGGCTCGCCAGTCATCCGGATCGAGCGCTTAGTACGCGGCAAATCTCGACGGCCACAAAGGTTCCGGCCGGATATCTGTCCAAGGTTTTACAAATTCTGGCCCGAGCCGGCCTCGTTGTTTCGAGTCCGGGGCGCCGAGGCGGGTTCCTGCTGGCCCGGTCGCCCAAGCGGATCTGCGTACTTGATGTGATCACCGCCGTGGACGGCATCCAGCGGATTCGGCGGTGCCCGCTCGGGCTTCAGTCGCCCGGGCGGGTGCTATGTCCGCTTCACAAGCGTCTCGACGACGCCATGGCCATGGTCGAACGGGCGTTTGCGAGTTCCACCATCGCCGAGTTGATCGCCGGGCCGAGTGCCAGTACGCCGCTGTGCGAAGGGAATCGCCACGACTTACAGAGTAAGGACCACACGCGCCGCAGGCCGCGGAGCCTGCCGCCGCCGCCGCGCCTTCGTCATCGTCGTGAAAGGGACCTCAGATGAATGCGTCTTCTCCATCATTCAGCGTCGACCGAGACACCATGTTGCCGGATCTTCTACGTCAGTTTCCGACGGTGCGGCCGGTCTTTGATCGATACGGCCTGCGGGGCTGCGGAGGGCCGCACGGACCCGCCGAGTCGATCGGCTACTTCGCCGGCGCTCACGGCGTGGATACGCAGCGGCTGATCGAGGAGTTGAATCAGGCGATTGCAAGTCCCCCAACAGCAACGAGCACCGAACCGGCGATTCACCCGTTGGACGCACTGGCCGACACGATCTACCGACGGTTCTTCAAGGCCGGCGTGATCGTCGTCCTCACGGCCGGAGCGGTCTGGGGCGCGATACTGCTCCTGCGGATCGGAGCCAGCCACGCGTTCACCGCCATCTCCATCCACGATATCAACGCGCATGGGCACGCCCAGATCTTCGGCTGGGTTGGGTTGTTCGTCATGGGCTTTGCCTACCAGGCTTTTCCGCGAATACGCCATACGAGCCTGTGGCGGCCGGACCTGGCCAACCTCTCCTTCTACCTGATGATCTTCGGCGTCTTCGCCAGGGCCATCGGCGAACCGTTGTTCCAGACGCCCATCTTCCGCGAACTCGCATTGTGCGCGGGGATCGCGGAACTAGCGGCGATCGGACTCTTCGTCACCATTCTGCTCAATACGATCATTCGCAGCGGCAAACCGCTCGAACGGAACGACCCATACATCTTCGCTGCCCTCGCCTTCTTTTTCATTCAGGCGATCTACGATCTAGGACTCCTTTATGCCACGACCGCCGCGCCGACGCACGAGGCGCTGCTTTACATCATCGCCACTTACCAGGCCCCGCTCCGCGACCTTCAGATTCACGGCTTTGCCATGCTGATGATCCTCGGGGTCGGGATTCGTATGTTCCCGCCGCTTTTCGGCCTGGTCGCGCCGGGTAAGAAGCTGGTCCGTAACTCTTTCGTCGCCCTGCTCGTCGGCGTCCTCGGCGAGGCGGTCTTTTTCATTCTCATGCGGCGCAGCGGCGATCATCGTTGGGCCATCCCGATGTACGGAGCGATGCTTCTACTCGCCGGCGCGAGTATTGCACTGACGCTCCGCTGGGGCCTGCTGGCCCGACCGACGGAGTGCGATCGCAGCACGAAGTTCGTCCGTACCGCTGTGGCCTGGTTGCACACGTCGATGCTGATGCTCGTCTTCGCACCGGTCTATATGCGCGTCATCCTGCCGGGAGCGGCCCATCTCTCCGCCAGCGGACACGACGCCGCGACGATCGGCTTCTCGCACGCCTATTATGGCGCGGTCCGTCACGCCATCACCGTCGGATTCATCAGCCTGATGATCCTCGGCATGGCAGGCAAAGTCGTACCGACGCTCAACGGGGTGGACATTCGCCGGTTGCGAAAACTTTGGTTGCCGTTTGCGCTCGTCAACATCGGCTGCCTGATGCGCGTCGCCTTCCAGATCGGCACGGACTTCCGCGAGGCGGCCTATCCCATCGCCGGCATCAGCGGCCTCTTCGAAGTCACCGGCATCGCCATCTGGGGCGTGCATCTCTGGCGGATCATGAACGGCTGGAAGCCCGCGGAACAGGCGGCGCAGGAGCGCCCCGCTCGCATCACGGCGGATGACAAAATCGGTCTCATCGTCGAATGGTTCCCCGCGACGCTGCCGCTGCTGCTCGCCAAGGGTTTTACGCCATTGGCCAATCCCGTGCTGCGGCGAACGATGGCCCGGGCGATCTCGGTGCAGACCGCCGCGAGTCACCACGGACTCGACGTCGAGCAGTTGCTGGCCGAGCTGAATGCCGCGGCGTTCGGCGATGCCTGCTGTAGTGTGGCGCCGGCTTCCAGCCGGCGGAGTTCAACGGTTAATCACCGGCAGGATCCCGGCGCCACAGACATTTCGCTTCCGGTGCTGAATCATGGCTGAGAATCCCACGCCCACAGACTTCGACACACTCGTCGACGTTTATGATTTGCTGATCGATTGGCCCAAACGCCTGTCGAATGAGGGCCCGTTCTTCCGAAAGCTGTTCGCCGAGACGGGCGTACGGCGCGTGCTCGATGCGGCCTGTGGCGCCGGTCACCACGCCGCGATGTTCCACCGCTGGGGCCTGGCCGTCGAAGGCGCGGACCTCAGCCCGGTGATGATCGCACGGTGTCGAGAGCGGTTCGGCGACCAGGAGGGTCTTCGCTGGACCGTGCGGTCGTTCGAGAACTGTGGCACGGGCTTCCAGGGTGGCACCGGCATCTTGCCGGTGGTTTCGGACGATCTCACCGGCGACAAGCCGGCGCCACGGTTCGATGCCGTGGTGTGCGTCGGCAATTCGCTGGCGTTGGCCGCGGACCTAGCCGCCGTGGGGCGCGCGATCGCGTCGATGATCGCGGCGCTTCGACCGGGCGGCGTCGGCGTGGTGCAGGTGCTGAATCTGTGGGCGGTGCCGGAGGGGCCGACGCGTTGGCAGAAGTGTAAGCGGATCGGCGATAACCGGGTGATCCTCAAGGGCCTGCACCGCGTTGGAGGCCGGGGCTTCATCGATTTGATCGACCTTCGAATGACGTTGGTGCTGTGGCACCGGCTTCCAGCCGGTGGTCTTCAGGACTTTCACGGGCTGGAAGCCGGTGCCACACATTTCCTGGGCATCGAAGCGGAAGACTTGTCGGCGGCGATTTGCTCCAACGGCGGTCGAGATGTTCGACTGTATGGGGGTTATCAGGAGGAGACGTACGATCGCGAAGTGAGTGCGGACCTGATCTGCCTCTTTCGGTCGTGACGTTCGGCCCAAGCAAGGCAACGATCGCTTCTCCGGCGCATGCATTCTGTGCGGGTTTGCCGACGCAGGCAGGTTTTCATAGACTTCACGCCATGGCCCGCGTGCTCAAGAAGACCGGCAGCTTCTACCACAATTGAGATTGGCACGCGTCTCCGGCCCCAATCAGGTGCCGTGGTTAATTCGGGCTCTGAAAGGTTAGAGAGCCCGCGCGCTATTCAATTGAGCCAACAAAGCTACAACGGCAGTTTCGATTGCCGCTCCAAGACTGACCGATTGTGGTGCAAGTGTCACAACTCCCTGTACACGATGCTTCCTGAAATCGCCTACCGAGATCGGGCCGTCGGCTGAGTCCGCCAAGCCGTTGAGCATGCGGATAACCTGCCAGTATTGGTCAACAACGTCGATTGGAAGGTCGGGGATTGCGAACGGCGCGTTGAGGTAATTTTCCGACGCCGTATTTCGAAATCGCAGAATAGGGTACGGCTTGTTCCCGGGGTCGTCAACAAACGCTTGAAGATTTGACACAAACCCTGGAGTCAAGTTCCGATTGACCCGCACTTCCTGGAGCAAACCTGTCAACCGCTCTTGAATGTGCACGTTACGGTTCAAAGACGCTGCTTTGTCCAACAAAAGCAAGGCGTTGCCATCTAAGAGTCGTGCATCCCTGATTCCCTGGCGCACCACGGTGCTGAAAAAGTTGCTCCTGCCCGTCTCCGAAATTTCTCCTGCGTTCGCCACGTAAAAACAGGATATGAACTCTTCCCGCCCTGTGTGGGGGTGCGTGAACGGGTTGTTCGTCGCTTGCACTGCGTCCTGGATCAAGGAATGCGAGTCACTGAGCGAAATACTCGCCTCGTACTTGATCTGCATTCCGTAATAGACAACGTGCCCAAAACGGTCTACATCACCAAAAATTACATCTCTACCGAACTCCCGCTGGCCGTGATAGTTTACTACGACACCAAACCCCAACCGGAGGAGCAGTGGCATCACGAACTTGTCGCGGAACTGGAATTCCTTGTTCTGGTCTTCAAAGATTAGCTGGACAGGAATGGCCATAAGGTCGCCTCTCCATGTGAAGGAACACCGACTGTCGACGAACCCAAAAGGGGAACATCCAAGGAACCCACAAGGACGTCCAGCATATTCTACGGCGTCATCCGGTCCAACCCATCCGCTTCTTCGTTCGACGCCTTTCGGCGTGCCCCCGCCGGCGAAGAAATATTTTGATCGTCCCGTTTCCGCGGCCCGAGAACGGGCGGTCATTGCATTGGGCGGCATCCCCAACAAGACCCAGGTCGGCGACATCGGCATCGACGGTCGCATCTTCCCCGTCTCCGCCCTGCCCGCGAAGGCCGGCGCGAAGAAGGGCGAGTCGCCGGTCTTCGATCAGTTCATGGACAACTGGTACCCGATCCAGGTCAAGCAGAAGGACAAGGTGGGCCGACCGGACATCGATTCCTTCGAGGCGGTGATGGCCCGCGAGGACCGCCAGCGCGGCTTCTTCGTCTCCTTCGGCTACACCGCCGACGCCGAGCGGGAATGCGCCGCCTTCCACAAGAAGACGGGCCGGATCATCAAGCTCATCACCGTCCAGGAAATCCTCGACGATCGCCACGTCCAAAAGATGTAGACGGCCGAAACCCCCCGCCATTGACACCGCACGGCGGAGTCAATGGCCCGGCGGCGCCGGAGCCCGGTCGGCCCATCGGCCGCGCCGTGCGCGCTCCGCGTCACGTCAGACCTCGACTGGTTCGAATCGCACCGAACGCTCAGCCAGCCGGGCGAAGTATCCTTCCACCGCGTCAATGCCCGCCACACGCCGCACGAACGCGGCCGCGCGTACCAGGTCGGCCCGCTGCACAAGCTCCAGCCGTCGGCCGTCGAGTTCCAGTCGCGCCTCGTAAAACGCACAAGCCTGATGCGCGATCAGCACGACCCGCTTCAGACCGTGGGCTTCGACCAGAAACTTCAACACGTCCACCACGCCCTGTTCCTCGAGGTGCGCCTGGGGGTGACCGGCCAGACAGGCCGGTCCGCCGGGCAGGGCCACGCGGTCGTAGCGGGGGAGCGCCAGCCCCTTATGCAGGAAGTCGTCGAAGTGCTCGCCCACGCGGCCGTCGGAACAATAGATGGCTGCGGCATGCAGACGGGCCGTTTCGTAGGGCAGTGTGCTTTCGTAGGGCTGGTCGCTGCTTGAGTTCCGCATGTCGCGGCGATTGTACCGTCAATCCGCGAGAAAGGAGAGCACGCCCGCCTGGTCCGCGCGTTGCGCACTTGTTGCGAATTCGACCACGTTCCCCGGTTCATCCGCGAGACTCCCCGGCGGCGGCAGGCGGGCCGAGGGGACTACCAACAAAAAAAGCCCCGCCGTTGCGGCGAGGCCGGGTCCCTACCTCTCGGGCCGGAGAGTTGAGAAAGGATGTTCTCTTAGGGAACCCGACCTAATCCTACCACAAAAAATGCAACATGCTTCCTTCCCCACCTACGGTCCCGTCGGGGGGCCCCGATCTAAGCCTACCGAAAACTGCAACCGAAAGGCAAGGCTTTAGATCATCTTCGAGAATGCCGCCGGCCTCGCTGACGAAAGCCCGCCGGGCAGCTCACCCGGCCCATCGGCCTCCCATCCCCCACCCGTCC
>CAYMXF010000136.1:0-401 GCA_964393935.1 uncultured Planctomycetaceae bacterium | reverse complement strand
CCGCGAGGACCGCCCGCGCGGCTTCTTCGTCTCCTTCGACTACACCGCCGATCCCGAGCAGGAGTGCGCCGCCTTCCCCAAGAAGTCCGGCCGGATCATCAAGCTCATCACCGTCCAGGAAATCCTCGAAGATCGCCACGTTCAGAAGATGTAGTCGGCCGGGCCATCAGCCTCCCATCCCCCACCCATCCACGTCCCGGCGCGCCGGGATCGATTTCGCCCCTCCCGCCATCGTCCGGCAAGAACGACGCGACGGCACTGACGAGCTTCGAGAACACTCCTTTCGCCTCCAAGTGCGAGCAGGATATCGACTTACGTTTTTCTTGCCGCCCCCATCCTGATTTGCTTGTGCGCTGAGCATCTATGAAGCGGTGTGAGTCAAGGGGACGTGCATGGGTTTT
>CAYMXF010000135.1:4920-8583 GCA_964393935.1 uncultured Planctomycetaceae bacterium | reverse complement strand
ATCATCATCGCCGTGGATAAGATGAGCGCGTCCATCAGTCCGCTGGCCAAGGAAATCTTCCATGCCCAGACGTTCATGAGTGTCACCGAGCCCTTGACCGACAAAGAGCTTGCCCTCTTGTTTCCGGGCGGGAGACAGATGCAGTGCTGGGATTCCAGACTTGTGTACTCTTACTTCAGATTGACGGGCGACAATCGGCTCTTGCTGGGAGGCGGCAGTGCGTTAACCACGTTTCTGAGGGATGCTTACAACGACCCGACGGTCATCAACAGGGTGATCCAGCGATTCAAAAAGCACTTTCCGTTCCTGAAGGATTTGTCTTTCATCCAGTTCTGGCCCGGCCTCATTGACACCACCCGGGATTTGCTGCCCATCATCGTCAAGCCGCCGACGCAACCGCACTTGCAATTCATCCTGGGCATCGTGGGCCTGCCCTGGGCCGCCTTCGCGGGCAGTTTCGCAGCCAGAAATGTTCTGGGCGTTGGCGACGAAGACTACAAGAAGTACTATCCGTACTTTTCGAATCGGAGGCATTTTGTCCTGCCCATTGGATTGGCCAAGATCATCGGGAAGCCGGCGCTCTTCTCCCTGAGCAGTGGCTGGTCAAAGTTCTATCAGGTGGACAAACATCGAAAACCCGTAGCAATGAGGGATGAGTTCTAGCCATGCGACCTTCCACGCGTAAAGGGTTGTCGGCGCTGATCGCCGGCCCGTTCGCCTTGCTCGAATTAACGGAGGTCAATTCGTGATCACGAAACGCCATCGGTCCGGTTTCCTCGTCGCACTCGTCGCCGGCAGCTTGGCGCTCGCGTCCACAAGCTGCGACGTGCTGAACCTCATCAGCTTCGCCAACTCGCCGCCGGGCACGACGACAACGCTGATCCTCATTCGCCACGCCGAGCGCGACCCGGGCGCCGACCCGCCGCTCAACGCCGAGGGCCAGGCCCGCGCGCAGATTCTCAAGAACGTGCTCAGCGAAAACGGCGTCAACGCCATCTTCTCGCCCGAGTTGATCCGCAACATGCAGACCGTCGAGCCGCTGGCCACGCAGCTCGGCATCGAGGTGAAGCATTGGAACAACTTGTCATACGCCAGCACCGGCGCCTTCGCCAACGCCGTCGTGGACGACATCCTGGCGAACTACCAAGGTCAGACCGTGCTCTTCGTCGGCAACGTCGGCTCGGCGTCGCTCGGCACGACCGGCATCAACGAGGAGATTTACAAACGCCTCGGCGGCGCCGGTGTCGCGCCCGTCCGTTACCAGGACATGTACATCATGGTTATCCCCGACACCGGGCCAACGCGGTTCATCAAGACGATCTACGGGCCCAAGAGCAGCCTGGACCCGGCGTAGACGTTGTTTGACTCGAGCTTGCGTGAACTGTCCGCCGGGCGACACGCCGATATAATCCCCAGCGATGCGACCCTCCACGCGTAAATGGCTGTTCGCCCTTGTCGCCGGCGTTCTCTTGGTGGCCGCGGGCTTACAGGTCGGGCCGCTCGATGCGCAGCGGAAAAAATACCAGCTCGTCATGCCGCCGCTGCCGAAAACCATACGCCCGTCGATGTTTCTTTCGCCCTTACTGGCCCTGGGCCGCGCGCCGCTCGTCGATTATCTCTGGCTCCGCGCGACGCAGCTCAAGGAGGAGGGGCGCTACTTCGACGCGTACCAACTCTCCGGCATGATCTGCGAGCTTCAGCCCAAGTTCGCCAGCGTCTGGGCCTTCCAGGGCTGGAACATGTCCTACAACATCTCCGTCACGCTCAAGAGCCCCGAGGAGCGCTGGCGCTGGGTGAAGAACGGCTTCGAACTCATCCGCGACAAGGGCATCCCCCTCAACCCCAACAATACGCAGCTCTATCGCGAACTCGCCTGGATCCTCTTCCACAAGGTCGGCGACTTCATGGACGAGTGGCACGCCTACTACAAGCTCCAGTTCGCGTTGCAGATGGAGGACATCCTCGGCCCGCCGCCGGATGATTTCGTCAAGCCCGGCCAGGTCCCCGGCGACTATTACCGCGAGTTCGACTTTCAGCCGCTGGCCGACGCGCCGTTGACCATAGAGGAGTTGCTGCAAAAGCCGGGGGTGGCGGACTTCGTGGCGAAGCTCAAGGAGTTCGGCTTCGATGCGAGTGACGACGGCGTCTTTCTCAATCTATTGGCGGGTCTCAAGGACGGCGCGATCCAGGTTCCCAACGTCAAGCCCGGTGAACGAGAAAACAAGCTCCAAGCGCTGCGCGCCGCGATGTCGGACCCGGCGACGAAAGACGTGCGCCGACGGATCGAGCTTTTTTGGCGGGCCTGGCGGCTGCGAAACGAGGTCAAGCTCGACCCCGCGAGGATCGTGACGCTCGAGAAGGCATTCGGCATCCGGCTGGATTTTCGCTTGGCCGAGTCCCACGCGATCTATTGGGCGAACCTCGGGATGGAAAAGGGCTACGACTCGCGAACCAACATCGACATCCACAAGCTGAATACGAACCGCATCGAATTCTTCTGCCTCCAGAAGATGTTTAAGCGCGGCCGCCTGTCGATGAGCAAGGATGCCAAGATCGGCGAGCCGCCGCTGCTCGCTCCCGACATTCGCTTTGCGCCGATTCTCTTCGACGCGTTCCTCCGCGATTCCAAGGAGTACCTCAAGGAGGAAAATCAAAAGAGCCCCGTCTCCATCAATTTTCAATCGGGCTTCGTCGGCTTCCTCCGCAGCGCCATCCTGCGGTATCACGAACTGGGGGACAACAAGGAAACACAAAAATACTTCGACTGGCTCAAGGAAAACTATCCGGACCCGATGTACGCCAAGGGGCTCGACGGCTTCCTCTACGAGCAGACGAAGTTCGACCGCGACATCGCCGACTATCCCACCAGCCTGGCTCGCCTGGAAGCCCTGATCCGCCGCGGGCTCGTGCAGTACGCTTATGGAGAAGACGAGGAAGCGGTCCGGTTCATCACGCGCGCCAAACAGGTCTACGATGCGTACCAGAAGAGCGTCGTTTCCGTGCGGATGCAATGGCCGACGACGTTTGCCGAGAACGTCGAGCGCTTGGCGGACGAAGTCGGCGGGCAGATGTTCCGCGGTTCCTATGAGATCATCCGTAAGAAGCTGGGCCTGCCTCCGCCGCCGCCGGAGCCTGTTTCGAAACCCGCCGAGCCATCCTGAATTCGCCATTGGAGTTTATCGTGCCGCCCCAGCGCCGCCTCAAGTGCATGCTCGCCTGCGGAGCGCGGCCGAATTTCATGAAGATCGCCTCGCTCCTGACGGCCTTCGACGCGGGCGGCCGGATCGATCGTTTCGTCGTCCATACCGGCCAGCATTACGACGCCAACATGTCGCGAGCGTTTTTCACCGACCTGGGGCTGCCCGAGCCGGATGTCAATCTCGGTTGCGGCGAAGGCAGCCATGCCCGCCAGACGGCCGACATCCTGCAACGATTTGAACCGGTCGTCGTGCAACATCGCCCAGATTGGCTCTTCGTCGTCGGCGACGTGAACTCGACGCTGGCCTGCGCCCTCGTCGCCGCCAAGCTCGGCGTCCGAATCGCGCACATCGAGGCGGGCCTGCGCAGCTTTGACCGATCCATGCCCGAGGAAATCAATCGCGTGCTGACCGACCGGTTGAGCGATCTGCTCTTTGTGACCGAGCCGGCGGGCATGAGGAATCT
>CAYMXF010000135.1:2558-4820 GCA_964393935.1 uncultured Planctomycetaceae bacterium | reverse complement strand
CTGCGCCTCATCGAGCCGCTCGGGTATCTGGACTTCCTCGCATTGATGGCGTCGGCGAAGCTGGTGATTACCGACTCGGGCGGCATTCAGGAAGAGACGACGATCCTGGGCGTCGCGTGCATGACCCTTCGAGAGACAACGGAGCGGCCGTATACCGTCGAGATCGGCACCAATCATCTGGTGTGTCCCACAGCGGAGGCGATGCGCGCCGCGCTGCCGCGAATCATAAACGCGCCGCCGCGTTCTTCTGCGAGAAACACGCTGACCGACGGCAAGGCCGGCCAGCGCATCGCGGCGATCCTGCTCGCACAACAGTGAGCCCCGTCACCTGAAAAGAACTGCGAGATGGTCGTCGCTGACTTGTGTAATGTCCGCTGCCGTCAAATCCGCCGGCGACGGCCGACAACTCTGTGCCAGCGGCCCGACGGCTAGGACTTTCATGCCCGCCGACTGGGCCGCGGCGACGCCGTGACGACTATCCTCAATCGCCAGACATTCGCCGGGCATGAGCCCGGGCAGTTTTTCCGCCAGCAATCGACAGGCGAGCAAGTACCCGTCCGGCGCGGGCTTGGACGTCGGCACGCTCTCGGCGGAAACGATCACATTGAAAAATGGGAGCAGCCCGCGCGGCGTCAGCAGAAACTCGATCTCGTCACGAAGCGCCCCGCTGCAAATCGCCAGCGGCCAACGCGGCGCGACGCGCCGGATGAGCGCCTCCACGCCGGGGAGTAGCGCGAGCCCGCCGTCGATCATCGCCCGATAGGTCCGCGCCTTATCGCGCACGAGCTGACGCCGCCGATCGGCGTCGAGCGGCCGGTCGGCCTCGGCGAACAGGGTTTCGATAAACGCGTCGTCGGTCAGTCCGACGTATTTGAGAAAGTAGTCCGCTTCGGACGGCACCGGGACAAGACCGGACAAAAGCTTGACAAAGGCGCGGTAGTGCAACGGCTCGGTGTCGGCAATTACGCCGTCGCAGTCGAAGATGATGGCGCGGAGCATCCTCGCATCATAACGGGGCGTCGAGCGTGCGAGAAAGGATTCTCGTACGAGCGGCGCGACGCCGACGATGTCAGTCGCCTGGCGGCGGCGGCGGTTCCGGCGCGCCCTCCGGCGGCGGACCCTGATGACGGCGGCCGCCTCGGTCCTTGACGTTTTGTAAGAACGCCCGCAACTCTCGTGGGTCTATTTTTCCGTCGCGGTTCGCGTCCGCTTTCATCAGGCGCTCTCCGCGCTCGCCCATCTCATCCGCGGTAAGCACTCCGTCGTCGTTTACATCCAGGCGTTCCATGATTCGGTCGGCGCGCTTCTCAGGATCGAAACGCTGCATGTCCCCACCGTCTTGGGGTCGACGTCCGCGACCCGCACGACCTCCAGGGAAGCGTTCCCCTTCACCCGGTCTCCCGGGTCCTCGCCGTCCGCCGAACCCGCGCGGTCCTGCCGGCGGTTGTCCGTCCGAAGGAGGCGGCGGTTGATTCTCGTCGACTCCGGCCGGACCTCGCGGCGGAGGCGGACCCTCCTTTGAGCCCTGAGGTCCGCGCCTTCGAGGCATCGAACGCATCAGTTCCTCGCGGAGGATTTGGCGCAGTTGTTGTGGGTCGCCGCCGCTTCGCTCGAGCGCGCGATCGACGGCCTCGTCGATGCATTTCTCAAACCCGCCTTCGCCGCCGAATCGGCCGCGCGGCCGTTCGCCGTCGCCGCGCTCGAACCGCGGTCGGTCGCCGCGATCGCGCTGAAACTTGCCGTCGCGTTCGCGATGGAACTGCTCGAATTCCTCCCGTTGGATCACGCCGTCGTGGTTCCGATCCATCCTGTCGAAAGCCTGACCCTTCGGAGGCGGTGGGGCTTCAGAGTCATCGGCCCAGGATCGGCCGGCCAGCCCCAGGCCCACAAGAGCTGTCGTGATGATGAGTGTTTTTACGGACATCGATGTTCTCCTTACATTTATTTGGACGACATCGGCCGCCGATCTACCCGACCGGCGGCCCCTGCCCCTAGCCCGACAAACGCTTGCCGGGCGGGTTTATTGCGTGCGTTAGGCCAGGACCGATTAGCCGTTATCCTACTCGCCTGATCGCGTGGGTGTTGTTGGATCAGGCGAAAGCCCGATACGATCGCCGCCTCGCCGGTCGAAGATCGGCCGTGGCGGAGGTTCTCGGCGCGCAATAGAGATGTGGAGGATATCTTGATGATGTTGCGAAAGTGCACCGTTGGCCTTCTTCTTGTGACGCTCCTGACCTCGGCGGCCGCGCCGGCTTTGGCGCA
>CAYMXF010000135.1:0-2458 GCA_964393935.1 uncultured Planctomycetaceae bacterium | reverse complement strand
ACGACGGCAAGGCCGCCGTGGCCGCCATCGGCAAGCTGCTCGAAGACCTCTCCGTCTTCGACTATGTCGCCACCGTCGAATACACGGAGGGCCATCGCGTCTTCTCCGACAGCGTGACAGCCCTCAAGGTCGACGCTAAGAACAAGCCGCTCTATGAAATTCTCGCCGGCGGCAAGAGCCCCGACGATTTCGGCAAGTACATTCCCAAGGAAGCCGAGAGCTTCAAGCTCTCCGCCGGCATCAACTTCAAGGCCCTGTTCGCCTACATCCGCAAGTTCGTCGAAACGCAGATCCCCGAGGGCAAGGAAGTTTTCGTCGAGTTCGATCGTCTTCAGAAAGAGGAATGGGAGATCGATCTGGAGAATGACTTCATCGGCGCCCTCGAAGGGCCTTTTATCTCCTTCTCCATGAACAAAGGTTGGATCTTCATGCTCAAAGTCGATAGCGAGAAGAAGATCAGCCGGGTGATCACCGCGCTGGTGAAAAAGGTGAACGAGACCCTGGGCGAACAGAACGCCCTCATCCTGACGCCCGTCAAAGTCGCCGGCGACCGCAAGTTCACTCAAATCTCCCACCCCATGATGATGATGATGGGCGGCGGCATGAGTCCGCCGGTCTGGGGCTGTGCCGAGGGTTACTTGATCCTCGGTTCGTCCGCCAAGGCCGTCGAAACCTGCCTCAAGACCGCGGCCGGCGAGCACCCCAACATCACCAAGAACAAGCGCTGGGCGGATGAAGCCCTTCATCCCAAGTCCGGCAAAGTCGACGCCATCAGCTTTACCGACGAGGCCAATTTCGCCGCGGATCTGCAAAAAGGCATCGGTGCCGCGTCGATGGGCATGGGCATGGCCGGCATGATGGGCATGCAAAACGCCCCGCCGCAGATTCGCTCCTTCTTCCAAACCGTGCCCGGTCTCCTCGCCAAGCTCGGGCCCGTCGCCGGCAAGCTCGATTTTTACCAATCCTCCTCCGAAATGACGACCTTCGACGGTCATCGCTGGCTGATCAAGAGGGTGCAGAACTACAAAGACCCCGCGACGCGGGTCCGATCGGAGTCCACGGCGTCCGAGAGCAAGCCGAAGCCTCCCAAGATGGGTATCAAGAGGCATCCCGGAAAGCACGAAGATGCGGCCCCCAAGAAGGCGACCAAGAAGAAGCCCGTCGAAAAGGATGAAGACGCCGACGGTGAGGGCGACCGAGGGTGAAGGCGACCAAGGCGGGAGCCTGAACGCCCGAACGAGTCGGACAAGGACGACGAAAAGTAACTTACGCCTCTCTCGGATGGAAAGAACCTCAAGCCCATCGCCTGCGATCGGTGGGCTTTTTCTTTGGATTCAAGCGGGCCGCGGCCGGACCCTTCCGAAGCTATAATTCCGACGGATGAGGCGATCATGGCGACAATGACCTCGCTCAAGACGCTCCTGTCGGATAACACGATTGCCGGTGACCCGGCGCTCGTCTTTCCCGAGGGCGACGCCCTCCGCTGCGTCGCCTGCGGTCACCGCTGTCTCATCAAGCCCGGCCGCGCCGGCGTCTGCCGCGTCCGCTTCAACGAGGGCGGCGAGCTGCGCGTCCCCGGCGGCTACGTCGCGGGCCTTCAAATCGACCCCATTGAGAAGAAGCCGTTCTACCATGCCTACCCCGGCCGCGACGCGATGTCCTTCGGCATGCTCGGCTGCGACTACCACTGTGGCTATTGTCAGAACTGGGTCACATCGCAGGCCCTCCGCGACGACCAGGCCGTCAGCCTGCCGCGCTTCTGTTCAGCATCTGAGCTTGCCGACTTGGCCGTCGAGCACGGCACGCCCGTCGTCGTCTCCACCTACAACGAGCCGCTCATCACCAGCGAATGGGCCATCGAGGTCTTCAAACAAGTCCGTGCCCGCGGCCTGACTTGCGGCTACGTCTCCAACGGCAACGGCACGCAGGAGGTGCTCAACTTCATCCGCCCGTACGTGGACCTCTACAAGGTCGACCTGAAAGGCTTCGACGACAAGCACTACCGCGAACTCGGCGGCGTCCTCTCTAACGTCCTCGCGACCATCGAACGGTTGAAGCAAATGGGCTTTTGGGTCGAGATCGTCACGCTCATCGTGCCCGGTTTTAATGACAGCGACGACGAACTGACCGGCATCGCCAAGTTCCTCGCCGGCGTCTCGCGCGACATGCCCTGGCACGTCACCGCCTTTCACCCCGACTACAAGATGCAGGACAACCAGCGCACCCCGGCCGCGACGCTCCTCCGCGCCTACGAATTCGGCAAGGCCGCCGGTCTGCGCTATGTCTACCCCGGCAACATCCACGGCGGCGTCGGCGACCGCGAGAACACCTACTGCCCCGCTTGCAACGCCCTCATCATTCGCCGCACCGGCTTCTATGTGCATGAAAATCGCATGACCACGCCCGGCAAATGCCCCGGCTGCAACGGCGACATCCCCGGCGTCTGGGAAGCCGACGC